>NZ_JAJSPA010000020.1:0-66405 GCF_021282295.1 Halomonas sp. G15
GGCCAGCGCCCGCCGGCGCCTGGCCGGGCTCGATGCGCGGCTGATCGAGGCGGCCCACGAGCCCTTCGCGGCCAGGGCGCTGGTCTATGCCATCCTGATGGGAGTCGACCCGGCCAGCCGCAACGCCCAGCGAGAGGTGCTCGAGCGCCAGGCGCTGCCCGAGGTGCTGGCCGAGCTGGAGGCCCTGACCGAGCTGCTGGCGGGCCTGTCGCCCGGCGACCGGCTGCCGCTGATCGAGCTGGCGCTTCCCGCACTGCGTGCCTTGAGCCCCGCCCAGGGGGCACGCTTTCGTGCCTGCCTGGATGGGCTGATGGCCGCCGAGGAGGCGCCGGGTGCCCTGCAGTGGGCGCTTCACCGGCTGGTCAGGTCGGGGCTCGACGGTGAGCGCCGCGCCCACCGTGACCGGCGCCTGGCCGACCTGCCCGGTCCGCTCTCCCGCCTGCTCTCGACCCTGGCCGTGGCGGGGCAGCCCGAGCGGGATGCGGCACAGGCAGCGCTGGAGCGGATCGCCTCGGTGCTGGGCGTGTCGCTGGACCTGGTCGTCGAGCCGGCCACTCCCCGCGAGCTGGACTGGGCGCTGGAGCGCCTGGCGCGGCTGCGCAACGAGGAGCGGGCACCGCTGCTTGCCGCCATGGTCTGCTGCGTGGAACAGGATGGGCGGGTCGAGCCCCGGGAGGCCGAACTGCTGCGAGCGGTGGCCTGGACCCTGGGGGTCCCGCTGCCGCTGGGCGCACTCGATGAGGCATAAGTCGGCTTGCGAGGGATGGGCCGCTCTGCTGCAATGAGCCCTTTTCGTGACGGAGACGCTTGGATGATGACTACATTCTGGAAGCCGACCCTGCTGGCCACGCTGCTGGCCCTGGGGCTGGCCGGCTGCGGCAACGGCGATGAATCGGCCGGCGGTGGCGATGCGTCACAGTCGGCGGAACAGGTGCCGGAGGAGCAGGCGGCGGAGGAGCAGGCGCCGGCCGTCGCGGAGTCGGATGACTCGAGTGCGGATGGGCAGGCCGCGGAAGAGGCGCCTCCCGCCGATGTCGACTCCCTGGGAGAGTCCCCCGAGGACGCCCTGGAGGAAGAGGGCGCCCTGCCCGGCGAGGCCACTCGCGAGGATGTCGATGCCATCATCGAGGAGACCGAGCGGCGCTTCGAGGAGGCCCAGCAGCGCATCGACGAGCAGTTCGAGCAGGCCGAGCAGGAAACTTCGGTGCCCGAACCCATGGAGGGCGATGACTTCGAGAGCAGCATCGACATCGACTCTTCCCTCGGTGAGGATCCGCTGGCCGGTGAGGGTGCGGGCGAATCGGATATCGACGCCATCATCGAGGAGCAGGAGCGTCGCTTCGAGGAGGCCCAGCGTGAGCTGGAGCAGCAGTTCGAGGAGATGGAGCGGGAAGTGCCGGAATTCGAGGACTTCGACGTCGAACCCATGGAGGGGGATGCGACCGCCGATGAGGCCGTCGCAGAGTAACGCCCCGCCGGCCCGGGCCTCGCACGCCGAGGGTTCGTCTCAGGATGTCGTCACCAGAAGCAAGAAGGCCCACCGTCTGGTGGGCCTTGCTCGTTGGTTCGGCGGCGCCGTTCCGTCGAGTTGACGCTCAGTCGGCGGGCCGGATGTTGGAGGCCTGAAGGCCCTTCTTGCCCTGGGTCACCTCGAAGGTGACCTTCTGGCCATCCTGCAGGGACTTGAAGCCTTCAGCCTGAATCTCGGAGAAGTGCGCGAACAGGTCATCGCCGCCGTCGTCCGGGGAGATGAAGCCGTAGCCCTTGGTGTCGTTGAACCACTTGACAGTGCCAGTTGCCATTTGTCGATTTCCTTAACATACGGATGGTGTTGCCGGCGCCAGCGCGTCGATCGCGCCATTGCCGCGGTGCCTGGCAGGCGAGAAGGCAGCGTTCACTGCCCCCATTTTCGCCGACCAGTGCATCGATCGCGGTGCCTCGGCCAGACTTGCGCACGCTGCGTGTCGCAGGGAGACTATGCCGAGCCCGCAAGGTCACTCTAGTTGGAAAGCCCGGGGGCGTCCAGCGCGCCCGGGCGACTGTTTCCACCACCCTCGAGATCGCCATGACTGCAACCCCACTCGCCTCGCGTGACACCCACAGCATGCTGCTCGGCTACCTGCTGTGGCTGTTCGGCTTCCTCGGTGCCCACCGCTTCTACTACGGCAAGCCGGTGACCGGCACCATCTGGTTCTTTACCCTCGGCCTGCTGGGGATCGGCTGGCTGATCGACCTCTTCCTGATTCCGTCCATGGATCGCCAGGCGGACCTGCGCTTCACCTCGGGGCCGATCAACTACTCACTGGCCTGGCTGTTGCTGACTTTCCTCGGGGTGTTCGGCCTGCACCGCTTCTATCAGGGCAAGTGGTTGACCGGGATCCTCTATCTGCTGACCTTCGGTCTGCTGGGACTGGGCGTGCTCTACGATTTCTGGACCCTCAACGACCAGATCTCGATGCGCCACGCACGCCGCGCGGGATAGGGCAGCATGCTGGTCGATGCCCAGTTCTGGCCCTTCCTGGTGGCCATCACTCTGCTCTCGGTCACCCCGGGGGTCGATACCCTGCTGGTGATCCGCAACACCGCCCGGGGCGGGGTGCGAGATGGGGTGCTGACCAGCCTGGCGATCTGCTGCGGGCTCTTCGTGCATGCTGCCGTCTCGGCCCTGGGCATCTCGCTGATCCTGCTGCAGTCGGCCTGGGCCTTCGGGTTGCTCAAGCTGGCCGGCGCCGCCTACCTGATCTGGTTGGGGGTTCAGGCCCTGTTGGCGGCCCGCCGCGGCCGGGGCCTGCCGGTGGCCGGGGTGAGCAGCAAGCGTCGTGCGGTGCCCGCCTGGAAGCCCCTGCGCGAGGGGCTGCTCTCCAACGTGCTCAACCCCAAGACCGTGGTCTTCTACATGGCCTTCCTGCCGCAGTTCATCGCGCCCGGGGATCCGGCGCTGGCCAAGTCGCTGTTTCTGGCCGGGGTGCACTTCGTGATCGCCAATATCTGGCAGGTGGGGGTGGCGCTGATGGTGGGCGGGGCTGGGCGGCTGCTGGCCAGCCCCGCCTTCGCGCGCTGGCTCAACGGGCTGACCGGCGCGGTGCTGATTGCCTTCGGCGTCAGGCTGGCGCTCGAGCGCTCCCCCGGCTGACGCCGGGAGCTGGAAGAACGCCTGCTCCGCAGGCTTTAGCTTGAAGCTGGAAGAAAAACCTCGCCCCCAAAACGGCCAAGTCAAGCTGCCTTCCAGCTTCCAGCTTCCAGCTCAGTTCCTGGCCAGCAACGAGTCGTCGTAGCGCACTGTCTTCTCCGCGGGAGTGAGCATCGAGACCCCCTCGCTGTTGCCGCCGTTGGCCAGGCTCTCGAAGATCGCTCGATAGGTGAGCACCGCCTGCACGTAGTTGCGTGTCTCGCGGAAGGGGATGCTCTCCACGAAGAGGTCGAACTCCCGGGGGGCGCCCTCCGCGAGCCAGCGGTCCACCCGGCCGGGGCCGGCGTTGTAGGCCGCCGTGGCGGCCAGGCGGTTGCCGCTATAGCGCTCGAGCATGTCGCGAATATAGGTGCTGCCCAGGCGGATGTTGGTCTGCGGGTCGAGCACGCCGTAGGCGCCGGGGTCGGCGATGCCCAGCTGACGGGCCAGCTGGGTGGCGGTGCCGGGCATGACCTGCATCAGCCCGCGGGCGCCGGCCGGGGATACTGCCTCGGGGTTGTAGGCGCTCTCGCGACGGGCGATACCCATCAGCAGGTAGGGGTCGACCCCCGTCCTGCGGCCCCATTCCATGAAGTGCTCGCGATAGGCCTCGGGAAAGCGCCATTCGAGGGCGTCCCACAGCTGGCCGGCGATGGTGGTCTGCACCAGCTTGGCGTGCCACCCGCGGCGCTGGGCGTAGTCGCCCAGGGCGCGGGCATCCCGTGGACCGGCCCGCCGCACGGCCGCATACCACTCGCTGGCTGCCAGCCCCGGCTCGTCGATCCGCAGCAGGGCCTCGGTGCGCCTTACCACGGGCAAGCGGGACACCTGTTCGCGGTAGGCGGCGTCGAAGGTATTGCGCTCCATGTTGAGGGCGTAGGGACGGCCCAGCCTGTCGGCGGCAGAGAAACCGTAGAAGCTGCGTCCCGCGGCGGCGGCCGCATAGGCACGCCCGGCGCTGGCCTCGTCGCCGAGCTGTTCGTAGGCGCGCCCCAGCCAGTACTGCCAGCGTTCGTCGCGACGCGTCTCCTCCGGCATGCGCTGGACCCAGTCGATGACGCCTCGCCAGTCACGATCGGCCAGGGCGGTGCGTACCCGCAGCTCGAGCAGTTCAGGATCTGGCAGGTCGGGGAGAGCGGCGTCGACCCAGGCGCGATTGGCGTCTATCTCGCGCACCAGTGAATAGAAGATCAGATCGCGCTGGATCGCCTGGCGGTGCTCGACCGTGAGCTGCAGCCGCGGGGCGATCTGGCGCCAGGCCCTCAGTGCCTCCTCGGTATCGGCGCGCACATAGCCATGCATGGCGGCGACGAAGAACGGGCCGCTGCCGCGGCAGTCGGGGCCGAGGCACTCCGGAAGTCGGGTGATCGCGGAATAATCGCTTTGGACGCGGGCCACGGCGTCCTGGGCGGACTGCCAGCGGCTGCCCAGCTGGCGCCCCAGATAGCTCGCCAGGCCACTCTCGCCGGCCTGCCAGGCGAGCATCTGACGCTCCCAGACCTGCTGTTCGCCGATCTCGCCGCGGCTGCGCAGGGTGTCGAAGAGGCTGTCGCAGGCCTCGGGCTGGGAGCGGCCGACGCGCCACAGCTCGCGGCCTCCCTCGGCGGCCGTGGCGGGGTCGCGGCCGAGCAGGGCGGTGTAGTAGTGGCAGCGCCGGGCGGTGCCTTCAGGCTCCCCGTCGGCGACTTCCAGCAGGTAGGCGTGGCGTTCGGCCAGGCCATACTTGTCGATGGCCTGGCCGCGCATCCAGTCGGCGAGGGGGGAGTCGTCGTGGTCGGCGATGAATGCCAGTACCCGCTGCGGCTCGACATCCGGCAGGCGGTCACGCAGGCGGTGATATGCCACGTAGCCGGCCAGCTCATGGTCGCAAATGGCTGTCTCGTCGACCTTGTGCCAGTCGCCGGCCCGGGCCGCCTGCAGTGCCTCGCGCATGCTGCGGTCATCGGCCTGGGCCAGCAGTGGCAGGCAGGCCAGGGTGGCGGCGGCCAGGGCACGCCAGGAAACGGGGAAGCGCAGGGACATGGGAACCCTCCAGCGTCGATTCTCGTGCAAACCACCATCCTCGCCGATGGGGGAACTCGGGGATAGTGTCGCCCGCTCACGACAGCGCGTCGAGACTGTCGCCGCGACCGGGAATCGCCTATCGTGAAGTCCTGTTAGGCAGGAGTGGCAAGGAGGAGCCCATGGCAGGCAAGGGCGGCAAGCTGATGACGCGGCTGCGCGGGCGTTCCCGGGTGATCGGCCAGATCACCCGGGCCTTGCGGCTGTTTGTGCCGATGCTCGGCGACGTGCTGCGCGGGCGCTATCGCCCCGTGCCCTGGGCGGCGATCCTGTGGATGCTCGCCGCGCTGGTCTATCTGGTCTCTCCCCTGGACCTGATCCCCGACTTCCTGGTGCTGGTGGGTGTGCTCGATGACGCGGTGATCGTGGGCTGGCTGCTGACCCGGGTGGACGCCGCCCTTGGGCCCTATCGCGCCTGGCGCGAGGGCGGGGTGGACGCGAACGAGGACGATGCTTCCACGACCTGATACGATCGTTTGATCGACCAGCAAGGCGAGCCCGACCCGCATGACTTCCCCCACCGATGCCGACTGGCGGCGCGCCCTGAGCCGCTTCGTCAACGTGATCCCGCATACCCGTGAGCTGGGCCTCGAGGTGCTCGAGGCGTCGCCACGGCTGACCCGCATGCGCCTGCCTTGGCACGAGGACTTGCTGGGCGACAGCGCTCGCGGCCTGGTCCACGGCGGGGTGCTGACCATGCTG
This sequence comes from Halomonas sp. G15, assembly GCF_021282295.1. Classification (NCBI taxonomy): domain Bacteria; kingdom Pseudomonadati; phylum Pseudomonadota; class Gammaproteobacteria; order Oceanospirillales; family Halomonadaceae; genus Halomonas; species Halomonas sp. G15. Next base: position 5,933 of record NZ_JAJSPA010000020.1, read on the forward strand.
CTGGATACCGCCTGCGGCTCGGCGGTGCTGCCTGCGCTGCCGGCGCCGGAGGTGTGTCCGACCCTGGACCTGCGTGTCGACCACTTCCGTCCGGCGGTGGCCGGCCTCGACCTGCTGGTGGAGGCGCGCGCGCTGCGTGTCACCGCCTCGGTGGTGTTCACCGAGGGACGGGTCTGGCAGTCGGGGCAGGGTGACGTGGCCCGGGCCGTCGGCAACTTCGTGCGGCTGGGGCCGCGCAACACGCCGCCGGAGTTCGCTCAGGCGCTGTTTGCCGAGGAGGATGACCATGCCTGAGGGTATTCATGGTGTGGAGTGGCTGGCCAGGACCCGTGACGATCGCGATCTGGCGGCATGGCTCGAGCTGATGCCCTATGCGCGGCGCATCGGGGTATCGGCGCAACTGGAGCCGCAGGGCGAGGGGCTGCTGTTCCGCCTCGACCCCCAGTCGGGCAACGTCGGCAACGTGATGCTGCCGGCACTGCATGGCGGGGTGGTAGCGGCCTTCATGGAGACCGCGGCGACGCTCGACCTGATGCTGGCTTCCCGGGAGCCGCGCCTGCCGCGCATCGTCGATGTCTCCATCGACTACCTGCGTACCGCTCGCCTGGTGCCTACCTATGCCCGCTGTTCGCTGCTGCGCGAGGGGCGGCGCCTGGCCAATGTCACGGTCACCGCCTGGCAGAAGGATGCCGCCGCGCCGGTGGCCACCGCGCGGCTGCATTTCGTGCTGGGTGACCCCGCGAACCATCACGAATGACTCGCCTCGAGGCTTGAAAAGCGCCATCGCAACCCCATATCGACTGCCAGTTCCGAGTCGGTGGCCCGTCCACCGTCGTCATGTCGAAAGAAGGGGTTCACGCTACATGACTACCGCCACGCAACATGAAGAGACCCTCGGCTTCCAGACCGAGGTGAAGCAACTGCTGCACCTGATGATCCACTCCCTGTACTCCAACCGGGAGATCTTCCTGCGCGAGCTGATCTCCAACGCCGCCGACGCCTGCGACAAGCTGCGCTATGCGGCGCTGGACAACGATGCCCTCTATGAAGGCGACAGCGAGCTGCGTATCGAGATCGAGCACGATGCCGAGGCGGGCACCGTCACCGTGCGCGACAACGGCATCGGCATGAGCCGCGACGAGGTGATCTCCAACCTCGGCACCATCGCCCGCTCCGGTACCGCCGAGTTCCTCAAGCAGCTCTCCGGTGAGCAGCAGAAGGACGCCCGCCTGATCGGCCAGTTCGGCGTGGGCTTCTACTCCGGCTTCATCGTTGCCGACGAGGTCTCGGTGCGCACCCGCAAGGCGGGCAGCGACCACGCCGAGGGCGTCGAGTGGCGCTCGAAGGGCGAAGGGGAGTTCACCGTCGCCGACATCGAGCGCGAGGCCCACGGTACCGAGATCGTGCTGCACCTCAAGGCCGACGCCCAGGAGTTCGCCGACGACTTCCGCCTGCAGAGCCTGGTGCGCAAGTACTCCGACCATATCGAGGTGCCGGTGCGCATGCCGAAGGTCGAGGCCGCCCGCGACGAGGAGGGCAACGAGATCGAGGGTAGCGAGACCGTCACCTGGGAGACCGTCAACGAGGCCACCGCGCTCTGGGTGCGTCCCAAGAGCGAGATCACCGACGACGAGTACCAGGCCTTCTACAAGCACGTCGCCCACGACTTCAGCGATCCGCTGGCCTGGAGTCACAACAAGGTCGAGGGCAAGCTCGAGTACACCAGTCTGCTCTATGTGCCGGGCCGGGCACCCTTCGACCTCTACGAGCGCGACGGCGCCCGGGGCGTGAAGCTCTACGTGCAGCGCGTCTTCATCATGGACGACGCCGAGCAGTTCCTGCCGCTCTACCTGCGCTTCATCAAGGGCGTGCTGGACACCCGGGACCTGTCGCTCAACGTCTCCCGGGAGCTGCTGCAGCAGGATCCCCAGGTCGAGAAGATCAAGTCCGCGCTGACCAAGCGCGCGCTGGACATGCTCAAGAAGCTGGCCAAGGACAAGGAGGCCTACCAGACCTTCTGGAACACCTTCGGCAGCGTGCTCAAGGAGGGTCCGGCGGAGGACTTCGCCAACCGCGAGAAGATCGCCGGCCTGTTGCGCTTCTCCACCACGCATACCGACAGCGCCACCCAGGACCAGTCGCTGGCCGACTACATCGAGCGCATGCAGGAGGGGCAGCAGAAGATCTACTACATCGTCGCCGACGGCTTCAACGCGGCCAAGTCCAGCCCGCACCTGGAGATCTTCCGCAAGAAGGGCATCGAGGTGCTGCTGCTGCATGACCGCATCGACGAGTGGCTGATGAGCCACCTCACCGAGTTCGACGGCAAGAGCTTCGTCGACGTGGCCAAGGGTGAGCTCGACCTCGGCGAGATCGAGGGCGAGGAGGAGAAGAAGGCCCAGGAGGAGACCGCCAAGGCCAAGCAGGACCTGGTCAAGCGGGTCAAGGAAGCGTTGGGCGAGACCGTCCAGGAGGTCAAGGTGACCCATCGCCTCACCGACTCGCCGGCCTGCGTGGTGCTGCCCGAGCACGAGATGGGCTTCCAGATGCGCCGCCTCATGGAGGCCGCCGGCCAGCCACTGCCCGAGGTCAAGCCGATCCTCGAGCTCAACCCCGAGCATGCGCTGGTGGCTCGCCTCGAGGGCACCGAGGGCGAGGGCTTCGCCGACCTGGCCCATATCCTGCTCGACCAGGCGATCATCGCCGAGGGTGGCCATCTCGATGACCCGGCCGCCTACGTCAAGCGCCTCAACGCCATGTTGAGCGCCTGACCCCGCCAGCTTTACTCGCCCTTGCAGGCCGCCTTCGGGCGGCCTGCGCGCTTCTGTCACTTGCCTTTTTCCCGGTTTCCCGTCAGCGTCGGTTTATGCCTCTTTTTCAGAGTGATGACGTGGCATTGCACGAGCCTTCGACGGAGATTCGACGGTTGTGCAATGCGGCATTGTCAGGTATGAATAAAAAGACTGCCCTATGCATGATTTCAATAACCAACCGGGAGATCCAACGTGAAGATTGGTGCACCCAGGGAGCTCGCCAAGGGCGAGGCGCGCGTCGCGCTGACCCCTGACAGCGCGAAGTTCATCCAGAAGCTTGGACATGACTGCCTGATCGAGAGCGGTGCCGGCGTGGCCGCCGGCTTCGACGACCAGGCCTACCGTGACGCCGGCGTCAGCGTCGTCGACGGCGCCGAGGCGCTGTGGTCCGACGCCGAGGTGGTGATCAAGGTCCGCGAGCCCGAGGAGGCGGAAGTCAAGCACCTGCGCCAGGGCCAGACCCTGATCAGCTTCTTCTGGCCGGCCCAGAACGAGGAAATGCTCGAGAAGTGCCGTGCCCAGGGCGCCACCGTGGTGGCCATGGACATGGTGCCGCGCATCTCGCGTGCCCAGAAGATGGATGCCCTGTCATCCATGGCCAACATCGCCGGCTATCGCGCGGTGATCGAGGCGGGCAACAACTTCGGACGCTTCTTCACCGGCCAGGTGACCGCCGCCGGCAAGGTGCCGCCGGCCAAGGTGCTGGTGGTCGGCGCCGGCGTGGCGGGTCTCGCCGCCATCGGTACCGCCACCAGCCTGGGTGCCGTGGTGCGCGCCTTCGACGTGCGTCCCGAGGTGGCCGAGCAGATCGAATCCATGGGCGCCGAGTTCCTGTTCCTCGACTTCGAGGAGAGCCAGGACGGTGCCGAGACCGGCGGTTATGCGGCCCCCTCCAGCCCGGAGTTCCGCGAGAAGCAGATGGAGTGTTTCCGCGAGCAGGCCCCGGAGGTCGACATCGTCATCACCACGGCGCTGATCCCTGGCCGCCCCGCGCCCAAGCTGTGGCTCGAGGACATGGTCAAGGCCATGAAGCCGGGCTCGGTGATTATCGACCTGGCAGCCGAGAAGGGCGGCAACTGTGACCTCACGGTGCCCGACGAGAAGGTGGTGACCGACAACGGCGTGACGGTGGTCGGCTACACCGACTTCCCGTCGCGCATGGCGACCCAGTCGTCGCTGCTCTACTCCACCAACATTCGCCACATGCTCACCGACCTGACGCCGGAGAAGGATGGCCAGATCGTCCACGACATGGAGGACGACGTCATCCGTGGTGCCACGGTGACCCACGCCGGCGAGGTCACCTTCCCTCCGCCGCCGCCCAAGGTCAAGGCGATTGCCGCGGCCAAGCCCAAGCCCAAGGAGAAGGAGCCGACGCCCGAGGAGAAGAAGGCCGCCGAACTGGCTACCTTCAAGGCCCAGACCAAGCGCCAGGTGACCCTGCTCGGGGTGGGCGGCGCACTGATGCTGCTGCTCGGCCAGGTGGCCCCGGCCTCCTTCATGCAGCACTTCATCGTCTTCGCGCTGGCCTGCTTCGTCGGCTTCCAGGTGATCTGGGGCGTCAGCCACTCGCTGCATACGCCGCTGATGGCGGTGACCAATGCCATCTCCGGGATCATCATCCTGGGGGCGATACTGCAGATCGGTTCGGGCAGCGGGCTGGTAACGCTGATGGCGGCCATCTCGGTGCTGGTGGCGACCATCAATATCGTGGGCGGCTTCCTGGTGACACGCCGGATGCTGGCCATGTTCCAGAAATCGTGAACCGCGGAGACAACCCATGCTGAGTCAAGGATTCGTGTCTGCCGCGGCGATCGCGGCGAGTGTACTGTTCATCCTCTCCCTGGGGGGATTGAGCAATCAGGAGAAGGCCAAGCGGGCGGTGTGGTACGGCATCGTCGGCATGGCGGTGGCGGTGTTCTTTACCGCCTTTGGCCCGGGTATCGGCGCTTACGGCTGGATGATCCCGATGATGGTCATCGGCGCCGCTGTCGGCGTCTATGTGGCCAAGAAGGTCGACATGACCGAGATGCCGCAGTTGGTGGCGGCGTTGCACAGCTTCGTCGGCCTGGCCGCGGTGTTTGTCGGCTGGAGCGCCGACCTGGAGCGGCGGCGCGTACTGGCGGCCCGCGCCATCGAGGCGGGCACCGACCAGTTCTCGGCCTTCGCCGGCCTGGTGGCTACCAAGGCCCCGGACGAGCTGATGTTCCTGCAGATCGAGGTGGTGCTGGGCGTGTTCATCGGCGCGGTGACCTTTACCGGCTCGATCATCGCCTTCGGCAAGCTGGCCGGCAAGATCGACGGCAAGCCCCGCCAGCTGCCCGGCGGCCACATGCTCAATGCCGGCGCCGCGGTGCTCTCGCTGCTGCTGGCCATCCTCTATCTCAATGGTGCGGGCTTCTGGACCCTGCTGCTGATCGCCGCCCTGGCGTTCTTCATCGGCTATCACCTGATCATGGGCATCGGCGGCGCCGATATGCCGGTGGTGGTGTCGATGCTCAACAGCTATTCCGGCTGGGCCGCGGCGGCTATCGGCTTCACGCTCTCCAACGACCTGCTGATCGTCACCGGTGCCCTGGTGGGCTCCTCCGGTGCCATCCTGTCGTACATCATGTGCAAGGCGATGAACCGCAACTTCCTCAACGTCATCCTCGGTGGCTTCGGCGGCACCCAGGGGCCGGCGGCTGAGATCGAAGGCGAGCAGGTCGCCATCGACGCGGGCGGTGTGGCCAGCGCCCTCAACGATGCCGACAGCGTGATCATCGTGCCGGGTTACGGCATGGCGGTGGCCCAGGCGCAGAACGCGGTCAGCGAGCTGACCCGCAAGCTGCGCGCCGCGGGCAAGAACGTGCGTTTCGGTATCCATCCGGTGGCGGGACGCCTGCCCGGGCACATGAACGTGCTGCTGGCGGAGGCCAAGGTGCCCTACGACATCGTGCTGGAGATGGACGAGATCAACGATGACTTCTCCTCCACCGACGTGGTGATCGTCATCGGCTCCAACGACATCGTCAATCCGGCCGCCGAGGAGGATCCCAACAGCCCCATCGCCGGCATGCCGGTGCTGAAGGTGTGGGAGGCCAAGCAGGTGTTCGTCAGCAAACGCGGCCAGGGTACCGGCTACTCCGGTATCGAGAACCCGCTGTTCTTCAAGGAGAACACCCGGATGTTCTATGGTGACGCACGCAAGAGCATCGACGACCTGCTGCCGCTCGTCGACTGACGTTCTCGTCAATCTCGATCACGGTCCCGTCAGGGGCCGCACTCCGGGACGCCCGGGCCGGTCACGGTCCGGGCGTCTTTTTCGCTACAATCCCCACATTCATCCATCCATCTCCTGCGGGGTTCATCATGGCAGAGGAACGCATGCGGGTGGCGGTGCTGGGCGGTGGCAGCTTCGGCACTGCCCTGGCCAGCATCGCCGCCGACAACGGTGCCGAGGTGCGCCAGTGGCTGCGCGACCCGGCGCTGACCGAGCAGATCAACCGCGAGCACATCAACGGTCGCTACCTGCCTGACTATGCCATCAACCCGGCGGTGGTGGCCTCCACCGAGATGGCCGAGGTGCTGCCCGGTGCCGGCCTGGTGCTGGTGGCCATTCCCTCCAAGGCATTTGGCGATGTGGTGCGCCAGGCGCGCCCCCACCTGACCCCCGACCAGATACTCGTCAGCACCACCAAGGGTATCCAGGAGGAGGGTTTCAAGCTGATGAGCCAGATCCTCGAGGAGGAGACCGGCTTCCCGCACATCGGGGTGATCTCGGGGCCCAACCTCGCCTCCGAGGTGGCCGACAAGCAACTCACCGCCACGGTGATCGCCAGTGATGACCCCGAGACCCGTACCCGGGTGCAGACGGCACTCGGCTGTGACTACTTCCGGGTCTATGCCAGCAACGACCGTTTCGGTGTCGAGCTCGGCGGAGCGCTGAAGAACATCTACGCCATTGCCGCCGGCATGGCCGCGGCCCTGGGCATGGGCGAGAACACCCGCAGTATGCTGATGACCCGGGCGCTGGCCGAGATGAGCCGCTTCGCCGTCTCCCAGGGCGCCAATCCCATGACCTTCCTGGGGCTGGCCGGGGTGGGGGACCTGATCGTGACCTGCTCCTCGAGGCTCTCGCGCAACTACCGGGTCGGTTATGCCCTGGGCGAGGGCAAGTCCCTCGACGAGGCGGTGGAGGCCCTGGGTCAGGTGGCCGAGGGGGTCAACACCGTGCGCCTGGTGCGCGACAAGGCCCGCGCCGAGGGCATCTACATGCCGCTGGCCGAGGGGCTCTACCAGGTGTTGTTCAAGGGCGTGCCGGCCAAGGAGATGGCGAAGATGCTGATGCTGGGCGAGCAGAGCAGCGACGTGGAGTTCGTGCTGGCCCGGGAAGACGTGCAGCGCGCCCACCGCGAGCAGGATGTCGAGAAGGGCGGCGGGCATGGCTGAGCGGCTGCTGATCATGCGCCACGGCGAGGCGGGGCCCGGCCGTCCCGACGCCGGGCGCGAGCTCACCGATCGTGGCCAGCAGGAGGCCAGGCGCATGGCGGCCTGGCTGGCGACACGCGATGAGCTGGCGGGGTTGCGCCTGCTGGCGAGCCCCTATCGTCGTGCCCGGCAGACCGCCGCCATCGTTGGCGAGGCGCTTGAGGTCGAACCCGAGATGCTCTCGATCATCACGCCGGACGACTCGCCCCGGGCGGTGGCCGACTGGCTGCTCGAACAGTCGCCCGGCCGGCCGCTGCTGCTGGTCAGCCATATGCCGCTGGTGGGGGCGCTCGCCGGGCTGCTGGTGGAGGGGCGGGCGGATCGTGGCCCCGGTTTCCCTACCGCTGGGGTGGCGGAACTCGAGGCCGAGGTGTGGGCGGCGGGCTGCGCCCGCCTGGCGCGCTTTATGACCCCGGCCGATCTGGGCTGAGCCGGGCCTTGCAATACGCGAGGGGCGCTGGGGGCAAGCCGAAGAGGAGGTCCTACGCCAGGGATGGCGTCGGTAGCGCCCAGGGAGGGGTTCACAGCGCCTCCTCGCAGGCTTGCCGCCAGACCAGCCCCGGGAGCTAAGAACCGCCGCCGCTAGATCAGCCCGGCCATCTGCAGGCCGAAGGCGCCCAGGGTGATGGTGACGCTGGCCATCAGGGTGGTCAGGGCGATGATATTGGCGGTGAGCACGGCATTGCCGCCCATGGCCCTGGCCATCACGAAGGCCGCCGCCGCGGTAGGACTGGCGAAGAACAGGAACATCACGCCCAGCTCGCGCCCCTCGAAGCCGGCCAGCCAGGCCGCGCCGGTGGCCAGTATCGGAATCACCACCATCTTCATCAGGCTGGCGCTGAGCGCCACCGCGCCGGACGCCTGCAGGGCGCCGAAGGAGAGGGTGGCGCCGATGCAGATCAGCGCCAGCGGCAGGGTCAGGGAGGCGAAGTACTCGCCCGAGGTCAGCAGCCAGCCGGGTAGCGGTGGTGCGAGCAGGGCCACCGGCAGCGCCGCCACCACGGCGAGGATCAGCGGATTGCGCACGATATGCGCGAGGATGTCGCGCCAGTCGACCCGGGCCTCGTCGCGGTAGGTGGCCAGGGCCACCACCGAGAAGGCGTTGTAGGTGAGGATCACCACGCCGAGCAGCAGGCCACCGGCGGAGAGGCCGTAGTCGCCATACATGCTGGCCGCCAGTGCCAGGCCGACGATGCCGCAGTTGCCGCGGAAGGCGCCCTGGATGTAGCTGCCGCGGTCGGCCCGGGCCACGCGCAGCGCCGCCCAGCCCCACACCGCCAGGAAGCTGCCCAGGGTGGCCAGGGCGAAGACGCCAAGCAGCCGCGGGTTGAGGGTCGCCTCGAGGTCGGCACGGATGATGCTCAGGAAGATCAGCGTCGGCAGGGTGGCCTTGAACACCAGCTGGGAGGCGGTGGTGACGAAGGCCGCATCGATCCAGCGGGCGCGCTTGAGTCCCAGGCCAATGAAGACCATGGCGAAGACCGGCAGGGTGATCTCCAGGGTCGCCTGGAAGATCGCCAGGGCCTCCATCAGCGCACCAGCCAGAAGCCGACCACCACGGCGGCGAGGACGGTGGCGAAGAAGAGTCGATTGCGGATCCGGGTATCGCGGGGCTTGCGGGCGGTCACGGGGGCTCCTGGTTGCGGGGGACGGCTTGGCTAAACATGGTAATCCCGTTAGCCTGCTACCACCAGGCGCCCTACCCGCGCCGCGCTTCTCCCCGGATCAGGAAACGCCGATGACGCCCGCCGAGACCGACCGCTCCACGCTGCTGTTCGCCCACGCCAATGGTTTCCCCGGGGTCTGCTATCGCAGCTTCCTGGCGCCGCTGGGCGAGCGTTTCGTGCTCCATCCGCTGGATCGGCTCGGCCACCACCCCGATTTCCCGGTGGGCCACAACTGGCTGGCGCTGCGCGACGAGCTGCTCCACGCCCTGGAGGATCTCGATACACCGGTGATCGGCGTGGGCCACTCCATGGGCGGCGTGCTGATGGCCATGGCCGCCGAGGCGGCGCCGGCACATTTCCGCTGCGTGGTGATGCTCGACCCGCCGCTGATGCTGGGCATGGATGCCTGGGGGATGAAGGTCGCCAAGCAACTGGGCCTGGCGGATCGCGTCACCCCCGCCGGCAAGAGCCTGGGGCGGCGCACCACCTGGCCGGATCGCCAGGCGATGCGCCACTACCTGCGCCGGCGCGGGCTGTTTCGCCGCTTCACCGAGCAGGCCATGGACGACTACGTCGAGGGCGGCACCCGGCTGCTCGACGACGGTCAGGCGGTGCTGGTCTATGACCCGGATATCGAGGTGGAGATCTTCCGCCACCTGCCGGATCACCTGGGAGACCTGCCGCGCCGGCTGCGGGTGCCCCACGCGGTACTGGCCGGCGAGGATTCCGACCTGCTGACGCCGCGTCGCTGTCGCCGCCTGCGACGCCACGGGGTGCCGGTGCACCCGGTGCCCGGTACCCACATGTTTCCCATGGAGCATCCCGACGAGGCGCGGCAGGGCCTGCTGGCCGTGCTGGATGAGCTGCTCGGGGAGGCAGCATGAGCGCGCCACAGGCCCTGCGTCTGGCTGGAGGGCGCCTGGCGGGGCTGGCCTGGGGGGAGGTGGGCGCCCCGCCGTGGCTGGCGCTGCACGGCTGGCTGGACAATGCCGCCAGTTTCTCGCGCCTGGCGCCGCTGCTGGCCGAGCGGCTGGGCGTGCGGGTGGTGGCCATCGATTTCGCCGGCCATGGCCAGTCGCACCACTCGCCCGGCGACTATGCCATCTGGGACTACTGCGATGACGTGCTCGACGCCGCCGATGAGCTGGGACTCGAAACGGTCACCCTGCTGGCCCACTCCATGGGGGCCGGGGTCGCCTGCCTGACCGCCGCGGCCCTTCCCGAGCGGGTGGCGCGGCTGGCGCTGATCGATGGCCTGGGCTCGGTGACCACGCCTGCCGGCGAGGCCCCCCGGCAGCTGCGCCGGGGGCTGTTGGGCCATCGCCGCCCGCCCTCCGGCGGGGCGAGCTATGCTGATCAGGAGGAGGCCGTGGCGGCGCGAGTCAAGGGGGGAGCGACCCCGGTGGATGCCGGCACGATCCGCCCGGTGGTGGCTCGTAACCTGGGGGCGCTTCCGGACGGGCGCCTGGGCTGGCGTACCGACCCCCACCTGGTGCGCCCCTCGCCGGTGCGCTTGACGCCCGAACAGGTGGTGGCCTGCCTGGCAGAAATCGAATGCGCGGTGCTGCTGGTTGAAGGCGAGACGGGCATCCTCGGCGAGAAGGAGGCGGCACGGGTAGCGCGCAGTGCGCTATCGGGGCTCGAGCGCCGGGTGCTGCCGGGCGGCCACCATCTGCATCTGGAGCCCGACGCGGTGGCGGCAGTGGCCGACGCCATCGGCGCCTGGGCGTCACGCGACGCCGGACGGTCAGAGAAGCGAGGAGAAGCAGGCGAATGAGCGACAGGACGGCAGCCTTCGCCGCGGGCAAGCGAGTGGCACTGGTGCTGGGCAGCGGCGGGGCGCGCGGCTATGCCCATATCGGCGTGATCGAGGAGATCGAGCGACGCGGCTACCAGGTCGTGGCGGTCTCGGGCTGCTCCATGGGGGCCCTGATCGGGGGGGTCTATGCCGCCGGCCAGCTGCCGGCCTATCGCGACTGGGTGTGTCGACTCGACTACTTCGACGTGCTGCGCCTGGTGGATGTGACCTGGAGCCCCATGGGCGCCATGAAGGCCAACAAGGTGATGGGCAAGCTGGAGACCCTGGTGGGAGACGCGCGCATCGAGGATCTGGCGATTCCGGTGACCACCGTGGCCACCGACATGACCCGCCAGCGTGAGGTATGGTTCCAGAGCGGTTCGCTGCTCGAGGCGATCCGCGCCTCCATCGCCGTGCCCGGGGTGATCACCCCGGTGCACCGCGGCCAGCAGGTGCTGGTCGACGGGGGGCTGCTCAACCCGCTGCCGATCATTCCCTCCGTCTCCGCCGATGCCGACCTGGTGATGGCGGTCAATGTCACCGCCCATAGTCCGCATCCGGTGACCCTGGAAGAGCTGCTGCCTCCCGAGGCAGCCCGTCTGGAGCGTGAGCGCGAGGCCGCTCGCGAAGCCTCGGGCAACGAGTTCACCGCCTGGATCGCGGAGGTGAAGAGCGCCGCCAGCCGCTGGTTCGATGGCCTTGGCGGCGTCGGCGGCAGTGCCGAAGGGGAGTCGGACGAGACGAGTGAAGTGAGCAGCCGTCGTCGTGAGTGGGGGCGCCTGGACATGGTACTCGCCTCCTTCGATATCACCCAGGCGGCGCTGGCCAAGTACAAGGTGGCGGGCTATCCACCGGACGTGCTGATCGAGGTGCCCAAGACGGTGTGTGGTGCCTACGAGTTCCATCGCGCCGAGGCGTTGATCACCCTGGGTCGCCAGCTGGCGGTGGAGGCGCTGGATCGCTACGAGGGGCGCAACCATCCGGGGTGGGGTGGGCGAGGTATCATCGTCGGCCCCAGCCTGCCGGGCGACACGTTGCCGGGGGAGTAGGCGAGTCTCAGCGCTCGCCACGGCGGCGCAGCAGCACGTAGACGGCGCCGGTACCGCCCTCGGCCTCCACGGCCGAGCAGAAGGCCAGCACACCGGGCCACTCGCGCAGCCAGGCGTTGACGTGGCTCTTGAGTACCGGGTAGTTGCCATCCACGCCCCAGGCCTTGCCATGCACCACCAGCAGGCAGCGGCGCCGCTCTGCGGCGGCATCGCGCAGGAAGCCCTCCAACTCCTCGCGCGCCTCCTCCAGGGTGTAGCCGTGCAGGTCGAGCCCCGCCTCCCAGGCCATCTCGCCGCGCTTGAGACGGCTGCGGGTACGCCACGGCAGGTCGGGCAGGGCGAAGTCGAGGTACTCCGAGGGGCGTACCGCCTCCACGCGGCCGTCGGAGGTGCGTCCCCTGGCGCTGTCGTCGCCCGCCGCCTGGGCAGCGGCGCGAGGACCCGTCTGCCGCGGGCGGCCCGGATCGGCGCGGTTGCGCTTGATCTGCCTTACCCCGGCCTGGTGCAGGGCCTGGCGGAAGGCGCTGATCTCGTCGTCGTCCGGGCGGTGGCGATTTTTGCTCATGGGGCAGGGCTCATGGGGCGCTGTCGGTTGGCGTGGGGGAGGCCAGTATACCCGGCGTGGCGTGGCTGTGAACCGGCGGGGCGGGTTACAATCAATCCCCCTTTCTCTCGACCCTCAGGTGCTCCCTTGGCCGATCAGCACGACCTGCGCCCGACCTCAACGCTTACCCTTGCCGACGAGCAGCTCGCCGCGGAGCTCGTCACCCTCCGCGACTACCTGCGCTGGGCGGCCAGCGAGTTTCACCTTGCCGGCCTGTTTCACGGGCATGGCAGCGACTCGCCCTGGGATGAAGCGGTGGCCCTGACCCTGGGCGCGCTGCACCTGCCCTGGAACGTCGATCCCGCGGTGCTCGACGCCCGCCTGCTGCCCATGGAGCGCAGCCGCATCGTTGCCCTGGTGCGGGAGCGCATCACCGGTCGGCGTCCGCTGCCCTACCTGCTCGGCGAGGCGTGGTTCGCCGGCTTGCCCTTCGATGTCGACGAGCGGGTGCTGATCCCGCGCTCGCCCATCGCCGAGCTGGTGGAAACAGGCTTCGCCGCCTGGTTTCCCGAGGAGCCGCCGGAGGGGGTGCTCGACCTGTGTGCCGGCTCCGGCTGCATCGGCATCGCCACGGCGCTGCACCTGCCCACCTGCGCGGTGGATCTCGCGGATATCAGCCAGGAGGCGCTGGCGGTGGCCCGCCAGAACATCAGCCGCCACGATGTCGGAGCGCGGGTGCGCGCGGTGCAATCGGACCTCTTCGAGGCGCTGCCGGGCCGCTATGATCTGATCGTCTCCAACCCGCCCTATGTGGATGCCCGCGACCTGGCCACCATGCCCGCGGAGTTCCGCCACGAGCCTGCCCTGGCGCTGGGCGCCGGCGAGGATGGCCTGGATATCGTGCGGCGCATCCTGCGCGAGGCGCGCGATCACCTGACCGACCGCGGCGTACTGGTCGTCGAGGTGGGCAACTCCGATCACCACCTGGAGGCCGCCTTCCCGGAGGTACCCTTCCTGTGGCTCGACTTCGAGCGCGGCGGCCAGGGGGTGTTCGCCCTCACCGCCGATGAACTCGACGCCCATGCGGCGTCCTTCGCCTGATTCACCGACCCCGATCACTCGAGGAGCGCCCATGTCCGGCAATACCTTCGGCAAGCTGTTTACCGTCACCACCTTCGGCGAGAGCCACGGCCCGGCGCTGGGCGCCATCGTCGATGGCTGTCCGCCGGGACTGCCGCTCAGCGAGGAGGACCTGCAGCACGACCTGGATCGGCGTCGTCCGGGGACCTCGCGCCATACCACCCAGCGTCGGGAGCCCGACCGGGTGCGGATCCTCTCCGGTGTCTTCGAGGGGGTGACCACCGGCACCTCGATTGGCCTGCTGATCGAGAACACCGACCAGCGCTCCAAGGACTACTCGAAGATCAAGGACCAGTTCCGTCCCGCCCACGCCGACTACAGCTACCACCACAAGTACGGCATCCGCGACTACCGCGGTGGTGGTCGCTCCAGCGCCCGGGAGACCGCCATGCGGGTGGCCGCCGGGGCGATCGCCAAGAAGTACCTGGCGGCCCGGGGCATCATGGTGCGCGGCTACATGAGCCAGCTTGGCCCCATCGAGATCGCCTTCAAGAGCTGGGAGACGGTGGATGCCAACCCCTTCTTCTGCCCGGACCCGGATCGTGTGCCGGAGCTCGAGGCCTACATGGACCAGCTGCGCCGCGACCAGGATTCGGTGGGCGCGAAGATCACCGTGGTGGCCGAGGGCGTGCCGCCGGGGCTCGGCGAGCCGGTGTTCGACCGCCTGGACGCCGAGCTGGCCCATGGCCTGATGAGCATCAATGCGGTAAAGGGCGTGGAGATCGGTGACGGTTTCGCCGCCGTGGCCAGCCGCGGCAGCGAACACCGTGACGAGATGACCCCCGAGGGGTTCCTCTCCAACCACGCCGGCGGGGTGCTCGGCGGCATCTCCAGCGGCCAGGCGATCATCGCCCATCTGGCCCTCAAGCCGACATCGAGCATCACCACCCCGGGGCGCAGCATCGACGTCCACGGCAACCCGGTGGAGGTGGTCACCAAAGGGCGTCATGACCCCTGTGTGGGCATCCGCGCCACCCCCATCGCCGAGGCGATGATGGCGCTGACCTTGATGGATCACCTGCTGCGCCATCGCGGTCAGAATGCCGAAGTAATGGTGGACACCCCCGTGCTGCGTTGAGGTTGGCCCTTTAGGGGCTGCTACACTGCCAGACATTCCCAACGGACAGGGCAATGCCATGAAGATCAATGTCGAGTTCGACCTTACCCCCGATGAGTTTCGTCACGCGCTGGGCCTGCCCAACGTGGAGGCCTTCCAGAAGGACCTGCTGGACCGGATCCAGAAGCAGATGGAGTCCGGGGTCGAAGGGTATGACCCGATGAGCCTGATGCAGCCCTTCCTGCAGCAGACCGGCATGGGACAGGGCATGACTCAGGGGCTCTCCCAGGGCCTGTCCCAGGGGCTCTCCAGCTTCGGTACCTACCAGCAGATGATGCTCGACATGCTCAAGCAGGCCGGCCAGTCCGCCGGCCAGGCCCGGTCTTCGGAAGCCGAGGACAAGAGCGGCGAGTCCGGTTCGAAGGCTGGCAGCGCTTCCCCCTCGGGTAGCGCCAAGGCCTCCAGCCGTGCCAAGGCCTCCAGCCGTGCCAAGGCCAGCAAGGGGACCTCGACCTCCAGCACCCGTTCGCGGACCAAGCGCGAGAGCTGACGCCGGCAATTCGCCTTTCATCGTCTTGCCGCCATAATCTTGCAACTAGGCCGGTGTCAGACTACGCTTTGTGCAGTGCAACATCGTGGGCGGGCCGCCCACTACTGACCACCGTTCGGGAGGACGTCCCATGCAAGACAAGATGATCGAGAGCTTCAACGAGCAGACCCGCAAGTTCTTCGAGCCGATGCGCAAGCTCAACTCCCTGATGCTGGACAACATGGAGAAGCTGTCCCAGTACCAGATGGAGTCCATGAAGCGCTACAGCCAGATGGGCACCGAGCGCATGCGCGACGCCAGCGAGGTTCAGGATGCTGACAGTCTGCGCGACTTCGGTACCCGCCAGGCCGAAATGATGAACCAGCTCTCTGAGCAGATGATGGAGGACGCCAAGGCGCTCTCCGAGATGAGCGTGGAGTTCAAGGCCGAGATGGAGAAGCTCTTCACCGAACAGGCCAAGGCCATGGGTGAGGCCGCCAAGCCGCAGGCCGACAAGGCCGAGCCGGCCAAGGCGCAGTCCTCGCGGGGCGGCAGCAGCAAGAGCTGAGCGCGCGTCATGAGCACTGCGGGCGCAGTGCAATCTGGTCCTCGACAGGACCGCTGATCAGGCCGCCGTCCTCCACGTGAGGGCGGCGGATCGTGCTATCTGACGTCGGCATGGCGTGGCCGACGCACCGGGAGGGTTCAATGCAGCCAGGGGTTCAAGCACCGACACAGGCCGAGCTGGAGGCGTGGAATGCACAGCTCCAGCAGATCGGCGAGGAGTATCGTCACCTGATGGGTGACCTGCTGGAGCGCATGGTGCCCAGCGACGCCGCCGATTCGGTCTATGAGGATATGCGGAAGAGCTTCCAAACGGCGGCCGAGTCGCTGATGGGCAATCCGCCCCAGCTGTGGCAGACCCAGGCGCGCCTGATGCAGGATCAGTTCCAGCTGTGGCAGAACGGCCTGCGTGCCATGGCGGGCGAGCAGGTCGAGCCGCTGGTGACGCCGAACAAGGGGGATCGCCGCTTCAAGGACGAGGCCTGGACCAGCGACCCCTACTACCTGTCGATCATGCAGCAGTACCTGCTCTTCTCGCGCCTGGTCGAGGAGCTGATCGACGGCCTGGACCTGCCCGTGGACCAGAAGCATCGGCTGGCGTTCTACGCCCGTCAGATGGTCAACGCCATGTCGCCCACCAACTTCGTCACTACCAATCCCGAAGTGATGCGCAAGACCATGGAGACCCGTGGCCAGAACCTGGTCGATGGACTGGCCCGGCTGCGCCACGACCTGGCCAACTCCGCCGAGGGCCTGAACGTCACCATGACCGACCGCAGCGCCTTCGAGGTGGGCAGGAACATCGCCGTGACCCCGGGCTCGGTGGTCTACGAGAACGAACTGATCCAGCTGATCCAGTACACGCCCACCACCGAGCAGGCCTACAAGACGCCGCTGCTGGTGATTCCCCCCTGGATCAACAAGTACTACATCCTCGACCTGCGCGAGGACAACTCCTTCGTCAAGTGGCTGGTCGACCAGGGCCATACGGTATTCCTGATCTCCTGGCGCAACCCCGGTCCCGAGCAGCGCGACCTGACCTGGGCCGACTACATGCAGCTCGGCCCCATCGCCGGCATGGAGGCGATCGAGCAGGCCACCGGAGAGAAGTCGGTGAACCTGCTCAGCTACTGCGTGGGCGGCACCCTGGCGGCCTCCACGGTGGCCTACCTGACCAGTACCCGTCGCGGGCGCAAGGTGAAGTCGGTCACCTACATGACCACCCTGCAGGACTTCCGCGATCCGGGCGAGATCGGCGTCTTCCTCAACGAGCCGGTGCTGCAGGGCATCGAGGCCAAGATGGAGCGCGACGGCTATCTCGACGGCCGGGCCATGGCCTTCAGCTTCAACCTGCTGCGCGAGAACGACCTCTTCTGGTCCTTCTATATCAGCAACTACCTGAAGGGAGACGTGCCGGCCCCCTTCGACCTGCTCTACTGGAACACCGACGGTACCAACCTGCCGGCGGCGACCCACGGCTGGTACCTGCGCAACATGTACATGGAAAACCGCCTGGTCCAGCCCGGTGGCATCGAGCTCGATGGGGTCAAGATCGATCTGCGCAAGATCTCCACCCCGAGCTACTTCCTCTCCACCCGCGAGGACCATATCGCCCGCTGGAACAGCACCTACTACGGCGCGCTGCTGCCCAAGGGGCCGGTCAAGTTCGTGCTCGGTGGCTCGGGACACATCGCCGGGGTGGTCAACCCGCCGCACAAGAACAAGTACGGCTACTGGACCAACGACGCGCTGCCCGAGAGCCACGAGGAGTGGCTGGCCGGCGCCGAGCAGCACGAGGGCTCCTGGTGGCCGCACTGGCAGGCGTGGATGACCGAGAACGGCTACGCCGACCCCGAGAAGATGGTGCCGGCACGCCAGCCCGGCGACGGTGAACTCGATATCCTCGAGTCGGCCCCGGGGCGCTATGTCAAGACGACCATTCCCGAGGTGGTGGGCGAAACCCCGGCTTCGCCGGGAGCTTAAAGCTGTAAGCTATAAGCTGTAAGTAGAAGCGCCCAGCCGACTCATCGGCTGGGCGCTTCTTGTTTCTTCCCCAATGTCTCTCGAAAGATCTGGCTTACGGCTTACGGCTTACGGCTTACGGCTTACGGCTTACGGCTTACGGCTTACGGCTTACGGCTTACGGCTTACGGCTTACGGCTTGCGGCGCAGTCGCAGCCCCGGCAGCAGCAGCAGTGCGGCGAGCAGCCAGGTGGGCCAGCTGCCGGTGCGGGTAAAGGGGGTGAGGCCCTGCATCGGGGTCACCTCGCCGGCGAGGCTGGCGGTCTCGAACTGGGGCGCCCGGGCGGTGATGTGGCCGCGCTCGTCGATGATGGCGGTGACCCCGTTGCTGGTGGCGCGGATCACCTGGCGGCCGTTCTCCAGGGCGCGCAGGCGGGCCATCTGCAGGTGCTGCAGGGGGCCGATGGAGCGTCCGAACCAGGTGTCGTTGGACACCGTCAGCAGCAGCGCCGCGTGGCGCGCCTGTGCCGCGACCCGATCGGCATAGATGATCTCGTAGCAGATGGCGTTGCCGATGGTGGTGCCGGCGGCACGCAGCGGCGCCTGGCCCTCCGGGCCCGGCGTCATCGCCGGCATCGGCAGGTCGAAGAAGGCGATGGTGCCGGCGAGCAGGCTCTCCAGGGGCAGGTATTCACCGAAAGGCACCAGGTGTGTCTTGCGGTACTCGCCCTCCACATCGCCCAGCCCGATCACACTGTTGTAGTAGAGCCCCTCGCCGTCGCGCTGCAGGATGCCGGTGAGCAGGGCGGTGTCGGGGGCGAGGTTGGACTGCACCCGCTCGAGGATCGGTCGCGCCTCGCGCTCGAACATCGGCAGCGCCGCCTCGGGCCAGACGATCAGGTCGGGATCATCGTCCTGCGCGCGGGTCAGCTCGCTGTAGCGGTTGGCGGCCTCGCGCTGGCCCTCGGCGGTCCACTTGATCGCCTGGTCGAGGTTGCCCTGCAGCAGTGCCACCCGCAGCGGCTCGCCGGCGGGGCTCGTCCACTGGGCGGGCAGCGCCAGGGGCACCAGCCACAGGGCGGCGACGGGGAGGGCGGCCCACCAACGGCGACGCAGCAGCTCGACCCCCAGGCTGCCGGTCAGTGCGGTGATCAGCGAGAGCAGGTAGACCCCGCCCACCGGGGCCCAGGGGGCCAGCGGGGAGTCGACCTGGGAGGTGCCCAGCAGCAGCCAGGGGAAGCCGGTGAACAACCAGGTGCGCAGCCACTCGCCGAGGACCCAGGCGCCGGCGAAGCTGAGCCAGGCCAGCCGTGGGCCGGTGAGACGGCGGTAGAGCCACAGGGTTACGGCGGGGAAGAGGGCCAGGCCGGCCACGAACAGCACGGTGAGGAGCAGCGCCAGGGGCACGCCGGTATAGCCGTAGTCGTGGATCGACACATAGACCCAGGAGGCGCCGGAACCGAACAGCCCGAGCCCGTAGCTCCAGCCGCGCAGGGCGGCCTGGCCGGGCGTCAGTGTGTGGATGCCGAGGTAGATCAGCCCCGCTGCCACCGGGCCCAGCCACCAGAGCTCGAAGGGCGAGGCGGTAAGCGTGGTGAGGATACCCGCCGCGACTGCCAACAGGCAGCCGACGGCGGGGGAGAGGCGAAACGCTGGCATCTTGGCCCTCCGTGGCAGGCGCGTCAGTCGTTGTCGTCGAGGCCGTCGTCCTCGTCGCAGGGCTCGGCCTCGAGCAGTCGGATGCGGCGGTTGTCGGCGTTGAGCACCGTGAAGCGCCAGCCGCCGATGACGGCGTGTTCGCCACGGGCGGGCAGGTGGCCGAAGCGCTGCATCACCAGTCCGCCGAGGGTGTCGAACTCCTCGTCGGAGAAGTGGGTCTGGAAACGCTCGTTGAAGTCCTCGATGGGCGTCAGGGCGCGGATGGCATAGCGCCCGTCGCCCAACTCGCGAATATCCTCCTCCTCGTCGGCGTCATGCTCGTCCTCGATCTCGCCGACGATCTCCTCGAGGATATCCTCGATGGTGACGATGCCGGCGGTACCGCCGTACTCGTCGACCACGATCGCCATATGGTTGTGGGTGCTCTGGAACTCCTTTAGAAGGCTGTTGAGGCGCTTGGACTCGGGCACGAAGAGCGCCGGGCGCACCACCTCCTCGAGGCGGAAGGGCCTGCCGTTCTCCTGGCCACTGCGCAGCAACGGCAGCAGGTCCTTGGCCAGCAGGATGCCGTTCACCTCGTCGAGATTCTCGCCGATCACCGGATAGCGGGAGTGACCGGTCTCCAGTATCACCGGCAGGTACTCCTCCAGGGGCTGGTCCATGGCGATGGCGGTGACCTGGGAGCGCGGGATCAGCACCTCGCGAACCTGCTGGTCGCTGATCTTGAGGGCGCCTTCGATGATCATCATGGCGTCCTGCTCGAGCTTCAGGCGGCCCCCCGCCTGGCGCAGGAACTCCAGCAGCTCGTCCCGGGAGCTGGGCTCGTCGCTGTCGCTGGAGAGCGCCCCCAGCAGTTTCTCGAGCCAGGAGCGGTTGCCCTGGCTACTCGATCGGTCTTCGCTCATGAGTCGGTTCTCTCGTCCTCGGGTGCGGTCCGGTAAGGGTCGGCGATGCCCAGTTCGGCCAGGATCTCGCGCTCCAGCGCCTCCATGGCCTCGGCCTCGTCATCCTCGAGATGGTCATAGCCGAGCAGGTGAAGGGTACCGTGAACCACCATGTGAGCGTAGTGATCGTGCAGCGACTTGTCCTGCTCGGCGGCCTCGGCGACCACCACCGGGTGACAGATCACCAGGTCGCCGAGCAGCGGCAGACTGACGCCGGGCGGGTTCTCGAAGGGGAAGGAGAGCACGTTGGTGGGGCGGTCCTTGCCGCGGTAGTCGCGGTTCAGCGTCTGGCTCTCCTCGGCGTCGACCAGGCGCACGCTGAGCTCGCTGTTGGCATCGACCTCATGCCGGCAGAGCACCGCGCCGACCCAGGCCTCCAGCTGCGCCTGGCTCGGCAGCCCTTCGGCCTCGATGGCCACCTGACGGTCAACCCGGGGCTGGTTCATGACTCGCCTCGCTCGCGGTCGAGACGCTCCTGGCGTTCCTGACCCATTTGCCTTTCCTGACCCATTTGCCTTTCCCGACGTAGTGCCTCGCGTTCCTGCTCCCTGGCCGCCTTGCGGGCGCGCTCGGCGGCCTCCTGCTCGGCCTCGAAGCTGTCGTAGGCCTCGATGATGCGCTGGACCAGCGGGTGGCGTACCACGTCCTTGGCGGCGAAGTGGGTCACGCCGATGCCGGGGGTGCCCTTGAGTACCTCGAGGACCTGGATCAGCCCCGAGCTCTGGCCCTTGGGCAGGTCGACCTGGGTGACGTCGCCGGTGATCACCGCGGTGGAGCCGAAGCCGATGCGGGTCAGGAACATCTTCATCTGTTCGCGGGTGGTGTTCTGGCTCTCGTCGAGGATGATGAAGGCGTTGTTGAGGGTGCGCCCGCGCATGTAGGCCAGCGGGGCGATCTCGATCACCTGGCGCTCGATCAGCTTGGCCACCTGCTCGAAGCCGATCATCTCGTAGAGGGCGTCATAGAGCGGGCGCAGGTAGGGGTCGATCTTCTGGGCCAGGTCCCCGGGCAGGAAGCCGAGCTTCTCGCCGGCCTCCACCGCCGGTCGCACCAGCAGGATGCGACGCACCTCCTGCTGGTTGAGGGCCTCCACCGCCGCGGCCACCGCCAGGTAGGTCTTGCCGGTACCCGCCGGGCCGATGCCGAAGTTGATGTCGTGGGCGCGGATGCTCTGCACATAGCCCTGCTGGTTGAGGCCGCGGGGCTTGATCAGGGTGCGCGGGGTGCGCAGCAGCACCTCGCCGCCCTCCTCGTTGCCTTCGTCCTCCTCCAGGGCCTCGAGGCCCGACTCCTGCAGGAAGAGGTGCACGGTATCCGGCTCCAGGTCGCTGGCCTCGGTCTCGCGGTAGAGGTGCTCGAGCAGGTTGGCGGCGGCCTTGACCCGGTGGATGGGGCCCGCCAGCTGGAAGATATTGCCGCGGTTGCGCAGGGTGATGCCCAGGCGCGACTCCACCAGCTTGAGGTGCTCGTCACGCTGGCCGCAGAGATTGGCCAGGCGGCGCGGGTCGTTGGGTTCGAGGTTCAGGGTGATGATGCGGTTGGCCTGGGAGGCTGGTTGGCTCAAGGCGGGCGAGTCCCCTGGATGGTGAATGTGTAGGCTCAGCTTACTGCCCCGGCGTTTGCCGGGGCAATGTGTGAAGGGCTATTGCGTCCGGAATGTGGTGCTCGAGCCCAGGGGCGCCGGGGCCTGCCGCCGGATCAGCCCCGGCAGTAATACTCCTGCCTGTGTCAGTAGATCGCCGGCGAGGCGAGCTCGCCGCGCAGCGAGTTGGGCAGCGCCTCGCTGATCTCGACGTCGACGAAGTAGCCGATCAGCTCGGTGGGGTTGGGGGCGCGGAAGTTGACCACCCGGTTGTTCTCGGTGCGCCCGGAGAGCTGCCCCGGATCCCGCGGCGCGAAGCCGGTGACCAGGATGCGCTGGGTGGTGCCCACCATGCGCCGGCTGATCTGCATGGTCTGCTGGTTGATGCGCTCCTGGAGGATCGCCAGACGCTGCTTCTTGACGCTCTCAGGGGTGTCGTCCTCGAGGGAGGCCGCCGGGGTGCCGGGGCGCGCCGAGTAGACGAAGCTGAAGGAGTGGTCGAAGCCGATGCGATGGATCAGGTCCATGGTCGCCTCGAAGTCCGCCTCCTTCTCGCCCGGGAAGCCGATGATGAAGTCCGAGGAGAAGCTGATATCTGGGCGCAGCGCGCGGATGCGCTCGAGCTTATCGACATACTCCTCCACGCCGTGGCCGCGCTTCATGGCGGCAAGCACCCGATCCGAGCCGGCCTGTACCGGCAGGTGCAGGTGGCTGACCAGTTCGGGGATCTCGCCATAGGCCTCGATCAGACTGTCGGAGAACTCCACGGGGTGGGAGGTAGTGAAGCGGATGCGATCGATGCCCTCCACCGCCGCCACGCAGCTGATCAGCTCGGCCAGGTCGATCTCGTCGCCCAGCTGGTTGAGGCCGCGGTAGGCGTTGACGTTCTGGCCGAGCAGGTTGATCTCGCGCACGCCCTGGTCGGCCAGGTGGATGACCTCGTCCATCACCGCCTCGAAGGGCCGCGATACCTCCTCGCCGCGGGTGTAGGGCACCACGCAGAAGGTGCAGTACTTGGAGCAGCCCTCCATGACCGAGACGAAGGCGGTGGCGCCGTCGGAGCTCGGCTTGGGCAGGTGATCGAACTTCTCGATCTCCGGGAAGGTCACGTCGACCACCGAGATCTGCTCCTGCTGTCGCGAGTCGAGCATGGAGGGTACCCGGTGCAGGGTCTGGGGGCCGAACACCATGTCGACATGGGGGGCGCGCTTGCGCAGTGCCTCGCCCTCCTGGCTGGCCACGCAGCCACCCACGCCGATCACCAGGTCGGGATTGGCCTCCTTGAGCTTCTTCCAGCGCCCCAGCTGGTGGAACACCTTCTCCTGGGCCTTCTCGCGGATGGAGCAGGTATTGAGCAGGATGACGTCGGCATCGCGCTCGTCGTCGGTGAGCTCGAGCTGGTGAGATTCGCCGAGCAGATCCGCCATGCGCGCGGAATCGTACTCGTTCATCTGGCAGCCGTGCGTCTTGATGAAGAGTTTCTTCGCCATAAGGATTGGGTCGTGGCGCCAGGCGCCCGACGTCTGTCACCGGTGGGTTCAGGGATGCGCGACACTCACGGCGGCGGACCGCCGGCGGCGCGGCAATGGATGGCGGTGGCCGTCCGGCCATCGTTGAAAACAGGCGCCCATTATACGTGCCGTGCCCGTGTGGAACCAGCCCGCCGCCTGGCCAGGACGAGTATGCTAACCTAGCGTACCCGGTCGTTGGGGCGAGCCCCTGGTCAGGTAATGACCAGCAATCCGAAAGCGGCGATGTGGCGCTGCCAGCGGACGACTTTCCCCGGGTTGTCCCGTCGGTTGTCCACAGAAGCTGTGAATAACCATTGCGGCGTCGTTGCCGGGCATCCGGGATGCGACCGCCCCAGGGCCAGGCTGTTTTCCGGCACGCCGCTCCAGTCAGTACGCTTCAGTCAGGATCATGGCATGACGACACACCACAGCACACGCACCGGCCTGGGCATCTGCCTGGGTACGCTACTCGGCCTGCTGGCCCTGCCGCTGGCGGCCCAGGAACAGAACGATACCGTCTGGGTCTCCGACTCCCTGACCACCTATGTGCGCAGCGGTCCCACCGATGGCTACCGCATCGTCGGCACCCTCACCGCCGGCGAGCCGGTCGTGCGGCTGGAGACCAGCGGCGACTATACCCGCGTCCGCGGCCCCGGTGGCGACGATGTCTGGGTGCTCAGTCGCGAGATTCAGGAGGCCCCCAGCGCCCAGGTACGCCTGCCCGAGCTGGAGCAGCGGGTGGCCGAGCTGGATGCCGAACTCGACGGCATCGATGAGGAGTGGGAGCAGCGCACCGCCGCACTGCGTGAGACCCTGGAGGTTCGCGAGGCCCGGGTCGCCGAGCTGGAGTCACGCAATCACGAGCTGGATGCCGAGGCGGAACGCTCCCGGCAGGCCGTGCGTGAGCTCGAGGCGCGCCTCAACACCCAGGAGCAGGATCTGCTGATGCGCTACTTCATGTATGGCGGTGGGGTGGCCGGTGCCGGCCTGCTGGTTGGCCTGATTGTCCCCCACCTGCCGCGTCGCCGCCGCAAGCGCGATCGCTGGTTCTGAGTGCATGGAGGAAAAGGGAGACATGGAGAACGAGTGGCTGGCGCGCTGGCGCGAGGGGCGCATCGGCTTCCATCGTGACGCGCCGCATCCCGCGCTGCGCCATCACTGGCCGCTGCTGGGCGTGCGGCCCGGCGTCAAGGTGCTGGTGCCGCTATGCGGGAAGAGCCACGACATGCGCTGGCTGGGTCGTCACGACCACCCGGTGCTGGGCATCGAGCTGGCCCCCCAGGCGGTCGAGCAGTTTCTCGACGAGGGGGGCGAGCCCGTCTCTCGCTATCGCCAGGCGGGGTTCGAGATATGCCGCCAGGGCAATGTCGAACTCTGGTGTGGCGACTTCTTTCATTTTCATATCGCCCAGGCGGCCGAGATCGGCGCCTTCTACGATCGCGCCGCCCTGATCGCCCTGCCGCCCGCCACCCGCCAACGCTACGCCTTCCATCTGGCCCAGCTGATTCCGCCCGGGGCCAGGGGGCTGTTCATCAGCCTCAACCGGGCCGCCGGCGAGGAACTGGCCGGTCCGCCGTATCACGTGCCGGAAGCGGAGGTGCGCGAGCTGTTCGAGCCCAACTTCCAGATCACCCTGCTGGAGCGGGGTGATCCGGAGCCGGGCAGCGGTTTCCAGGAACATGTCTGGGCCATGGTGCGCCGCGGCCCCATCGACTGACCCTCAGCGGGCCAGCAGGCGGCCCAGTTCGGGATCCCGGAAGGCACGGTCCAGGCCGTCGGAGAGCAGCTCGTTGACCATCCGGCTATTGGCTTCCTGGTCCGGGCGCACGGCAAAGCTCTGGGTGCGCCGAGAGGTGTAGGTGCCGGTATAGGTCGTGCCGCCATTGACTGCCTCGGCGACGAATACCGCCTCCATGCGAGCCTCGCCGATCACCGGGCGGCTCTGGCCGCGAGCATAGCCCAGATGGTCGAGTGTCAGGGTCAGGCTGGGGCGTCCTTCGGCGCGCTGGGTGGTGGGCTCGAAGCCCATCTCGCGCACCGCCCGCTCGGCCTCGCGCTGCAGTCGCGGCATCAGTTCGTGGGCGTAGACGGTAATGGTGGCGGTGGACATGGCGCTGCCGGTGCGGGTTCCGATCACCTCGCTGTCGCGACCGTCCGCGGCGATCACCGTGATCGCCTGGCCGCTGCCGGTCACCGGTACCTCGGCGCTGCGTTTCGGGTCAAGCTGCAGGGTCTGGGGAGCGGCGCAGCCGGCCAGCCAGCCGGTGGCGACCAGGGCCAGGGAAAGACGAAGAAAGCGTCGACGCAGCATGGGAAGCTCCCGTATCGAGGGTGAGTTCGGGGCGCAGTATAGCGCCGGGTACTCGCTCAGGGTACGACGTCGCCCCCTCGCTTACACTGTTGTCATACGTCGAAGGAGCCGAGACATGATCCGTCCCGCTACTGCCGAGGAGATTCCCGGGCTGGTCGATATCTGGCTGCGTGCCTCGATCCGTGCCCATCCCTTCATTCCCGAGGCGTTCTGGTCGTCCCGCGCCGAGGCCATGGCGCGGGAGCACCTGCCCCAGGCCGAGGAGGTCGCGGTGCTGGAAGTCGAGGGCAGGGTGATCGGTTTCGCCGCCCTCAATGGCGACCACCTCGAGGCGCTGTTCATCGACCCGGAAGTGCAGAGCTACGGCCACGGTTCGCGGCTGATGGCCCACGCCATGGCCGGCCACGAGCGCCTGACCCTGTGTGTCTACTCACGCAACGTGCGTGCGGTCTCCTTCTACCATCGGCTGGGCTTTCGCGCCGTGGAGGAGCGTGTCGAACCGCTCAGCGGCGAGAGCGAGACACTGATGGTCTGGGAGCGCTGAACCGGCGCTCCCCTGTCGCCGCGTCAGTCGTGCGGGGCCGGCGTAGCCCCCTGGAGTGCCAAGACGGCAGGCGCTACGTGCCAGCGAGACGATAACGTATCCTGGGTAGTGTGCGAGCCACCGGCGGCAGGCGGGTCGCCATGACCAGCGCCGCGATGGCGGCATACATCACCCACTCCCCGAGATCGGCGCGTACCACCCACAAGAAGTGCAGCAGTACCAGCCCCAGGATGGGGTAGGCGAGCCGGTGCAGGGTCTTCCAGCGCTTGCCCAGGCGACGCATCGACCAGCGGTTGGAGGTGGCTCCCAGCACGGCAAGGCCGATCAGCGCCAGCATGCCGACGATGATGTAGGGCCGTTTGACCAGCTCGCTGCCCAGCATGGCCCAGTCGAGCCCCAGGATGAACAGCGCGTAGCTGAGCATGTGCAGGGTGGCGTAGGCCAGTGTCCACAGGCCAAGCTGCCGGCGGATCAGGGTGAAACCCTTCCAGCGAGTGAGTCGGGTCAACGGCGTGAGGCTCAGGGTCAGCAGCAGCATCCACAGGGCGCCGGTGCCGATATTCAGCAGCAGGTAGCGCCCCGGCTCGGGTCCGGCGGCGTTATTGGCCACCTGCCAGCCCCATACCACCAGCGGGGTCAGGGCCGCCAGGAATACCCCTGCGCGCCACGTTCGCCATGTGTTCCGGGTTGCCATCAGTAGTTCACCCGCAGATCCAGCCCCGCGTACAGCTCGGCGACGTCGTCGGCGTAGCCATTGAACATCAGGGTATCGATGGTATTGGGGCTGAACAGGCTGTTGGGCAGGCGACGCTCGGTGGCCTGGCTCCAGCGGGGGTGGTCGACCTGCGGGTTGACGTTGGCGTAGAAGCCGTACTCGTCGGGTGCGATCTGCTGCCAGGAGTTGACCGGCTGCTCTTCTACCAGCGAGATGCGCACGATCGACTTGATGCTCTTGAAGCCATACTTCCAGGGCACCACCAGGCGCAGCGGCGCGCCGTTCTGGTTTGGCAGTTCGCGGCCATACATGCCCAGGGCGAGCAGCGTCAGCGGGTGCATGGCTTCATCCAGGCGCAGCCCCTCCACGTAGGGCCAGTCGATCAGCGAGAAGGAGGAGCGCTGTCCCGGCATCTGCTCGGGGTCGACCAGGGTCTCGAAGCGCACGTAGCGGGCCTTGCTGGTGGGCTCGGCCCGCTTGATCACCTCGGCGAGGGGAATGCCCAGCCAGGGAATCACCATCGACCAGGCCTCGACGCAGCGCAGGCGATAGATGCGCTCCTCGAACTGCGAGGGCCTGGCGAGATCCTCAAGGGCGAGGCGTCCGCCGTTGTTGACCTCGCCATCCACCACCACGCTCCACGGCTGGGTTTCCAGGCTGCCTGCATGGCGAGCCGGATCGGACTTGCCGGAGCCGAACTCGTAGAAGTTGTTGTAGCCACTGGCGTCGTCGAAGGGGGCAAGCTTGTCCTTTTCGGGATCGCTCGGCGTGACGGCCTGCCAGCGGGTGGCGTCGATCTTCTCTTGCAGCCACCCCGGCGCATCGCCCGCGGGTACATCCGAGTAGTCGGCGCTGGCGTGGGCCTGGCCGGCAAGGGCAAGCCCCGCGCCGAGGCCCGCCATGCCGCCCATGAAGCGTCGTCGGGAGAGGTAGATGGATTCCGGTGTCACATCGGATTCGTGCAGATCACCGGGCCTGGCAATCTTGATCAGCATGGGGGACCTCCGCTGGCGGTGAGTACTGAGTCGTGATGAGTGTGACAACACGACAGCAGAATTATCACCGCCAACCACCGCGTTATCGCCGGCTCGCCGGCCACGGGGCCGGCATTAGTCAGAGATAGCGGTGGCTGAGGGGCGAGTCGAGCGGTGTTTCAGGCGGCAGCGGGCTGGCGCTGCTGGGTGGCGTCAGCGCTGAAACGGTGCCAGCGGCGTGGAATCACGAACAACCTCTGGCCGCGCCGCAGCTCGAGGCGCTCGTAGTCGGCATGACGCAGGGTGGCAAGCCAGGGCTCGACCAGCCAGTCCGCGGCGATCTCTACCCGCACCTCGGCACCCACCGGGGAGATGGCGGTGACGGTCACCGGTAGCCGGGCCTCCGGCGTGGGGGCCTGCGCCAGGCGTACTTCGTGGGGCCGCAGCAGCAACTCCTCGGGGCCATCGGGGAGCGCCACTGCCAGGTGTGCCTCGCCGCAGGTCAGGACCCCGTTGCGCACTTCACCCTCGAGATGGTTCACGTCGCCCAGAAACTCGAAGACGAAGCGATTGGCGGGTGTCCGGTAGAGGGCGTCCGGGGTGTCGATCTGCTCGATGCGCCCCTGGCTCATCACCGCGACCCGGTCGGAGACCTCCAGGGCCTCCTCCTGGTCGTGTGTCACGAACAGGCTGGTGAAGCCCAGCTCGTCATGCAGCTGGCGCAGCCAGCGGCGCAGCTCCTGGCGAACCTTGGCGTCCAGCGCCCCGAAGGGCTCGTCGAGGAGCAGCACGTCGGGGCGCAGGGCCAGCGCCCGGGCCAGGGAGACCCGTTGCTGCTGGCCGCCGGAGAGCTGGGCCGGGTAGCGGCTGGCGAAGTGTTCGAGCTGCACCATCTCCAGCAGGCGGTGGACCCGGGCGCGGATCTCGCCGCTTGAGGGGCGCTCGCGGCGCGGCAGCACGGTCAGGCCAAAGGCGACGTTGTCGAACACCGTCATATGGCGAAACAGCGCATAGTGCTGGAAGACGAAGCCGATGCGCCGGTCGCGTACATGCACGTCGGTGACGTCGCGGTCGCCGAACAGGATACGTCCGGCGGGGGCTCGGTCCGGTGCCTCCAGGCCGGCGATGATGCGCAGCAGGGTGGTCTTGCCCGAGCCCGAGGGCCCCAGCAGGCCCACCAGCTCGCCCTCGGCGATCTCCAGACTCACCGGCTCCAGGGCACGCCCGGCACGGCCATAGTGCTTGGCGATATCAGTCAGGCGGATGCTCATGGGGAAACCTCCTGGCGCGCGATGCGCCATTCCAGGCCGGCCTTGGCGGCCAGGGTGAACAAAGCGATCAGTGCCAGCAGGGCGGCGCTCGAGAAGGCGCCCACGGCGTTGTAGTCCTGGTAGAGCTGCTCCAGGTGCAGGGGCAGGGTCATGGTCTCGCCGCGGATGGCGCCGGAGACCACCGAGACCGCGCCGAACTCGCCGACCGCCCTGGCATTGGTGAGGATCACCCCGTAGAGCAGGGCCCAGCGGATATTGGGCAGGGTGACCCGGCGGAAGATGGTCCAGCCAGGCGCCCCCAACGTCACGGCGGCCTCCTCCTCGCGGGAACCCTGGGCCTGCATCAGCGGGATCAGCTCGCGGGCCACGAAGGGGCTGGTCACGAACACCGTCACCATCAGGATGCCCGGCCAGGCGAACATCAGCTGGATATCCTGGGCATCGAGCCAGCCGCCGACCCAGCCGTTGCGGCCATAGAGCAGCAGATAGACGAGCCCTGCCACCACCGGCGACACCGCGAAGGGGATATCGATCAGGGTCTGCAGCAGGCGTCGGCCGGGAAACTGGAAGCGGGTCACCAGCCAGGCCAGAGCCACCCCGAACACCAGGCAGACGGGGATGGTCATGGCGGCGATGAACAGCGTCAGGCCGATGGCCGCCAGGGTGTAGTTGTCGCTGACGTTGGCCCAGAACACGCCGATGCCCTGGGAGAAGGCCTGGGCGAAGATCGCCACCAGCGGCAGCAGCAGGAACAGTGCCGCCAGCAGAACGGCGGCGGCGACCAGGACGCGGCGTACCGCCGGGGAATCACCGACTCGTTGCATCAGCCTCGTCCTCCATGCAGTCGCTTGATGAAATGGCCCTGCCAGACGTTGATGGCCAGCAGCAGCGCAAGGGAGACGGCCAGCACTACCGAGGCGATGGCTGAAGCGCCGGCATAGTCGTACTCCTGCAGCTTGACGAAGATCATCAGCGCGGTGATCTCGGTCTCGAAGGGGGCGTTGCCGGCGATGAAGATGATGGCCCCGAACTCGCCCAGCGAACGCACGAAGGCCAGCCCGGTGCCGGTGACCAGTGCCGGCCACAGGTAGGGCAGGATCACCCGGCGGAAGGCGGTGACATCCGAGGCGCCAAGGGTCATGGCCGCCTCGTCGACTTCGGGTGGCAGGTCCTCGAGCACCGGCTGCACCGTGCGCACCACGAAAGGAATGCTGGTGAAGGCCATGGCCAGGGCGATGCCCACCCAGGTATAGGCCACTTCCAGGCCCAGTGGTTCGAGCAGCCGGCCGATCCAGCCGTTGCCGGCATAGAGGGTCGCCAGGGTGATGCCGGCCACCGCGGTGGGCAGCGCGAAGGGCAGGTCCATCAGGGCGTCGAGCAGGCGCTTGCCCGGGAAGTCGTAGCGCACCAGTACCCAGGCGAGCAGCAGGCCGAAGGCGGCATTGGCCAGCGCCGCCACGGCGGCGGCGCCGATCGTCACCGTGTAGCTGGCCACCACCCGGCCGTCGCTGACGATCGCCCAGTACTCAGCCAGACTGAGCCCTTTTAGCTGGCCCACCAGGCCGGTCATCGGCAGCAGCAGCACCAGCGACACGAAGGTGAGGCTGATGCCCAGCGACAAGCCGAAGCCGGGCAGCACGCGGCGACGACGGGGCAGGGCGAAGGCCAGGGCGCTCATCGATCGACTCCCGGCGCTCAGCGGCGCTGCAGCTGGTCGAGCTGACCGCCGCTGCCGAAGTGGGTTTCCATGGCCTGATCCCAGCCGCCGAAGACCTCCTCGACACGTAGCAGCTGGGTCTCGGGGAACTGCCCGGCGAACTCCTCGGCCACCGCCTCGTGATTCACCCGGTAGTTGAAGCCGGCCAGCTGGCGCTGGGCCTCCTCGCTGTAGAGGTACTCCAGATAGGCGCGGGCCAGCTCCTCGGTGCCGTTGCGCTCGGTATTGGGTTCCACTACCGCTACCGGGAACTCGGCCAGGATGCTCACCGGCGGCACGATCACCTCGTAGTCGTCGCTGCCATACTCGCCGCGGATGTTGTTGACCTCGGACTCGAAGCTGATCAGGACGTCGCCGATGCCGCGCTCGATGAAGCTGGTGGTGGCGCCGCGGCCACCGGTGTCGAAGACCTTCACGTTGCCCAGGAAGTCGCGCATGAACTCCTGGATCTGCGCTTCATCCCCGTCGAACTGGTAATCCGCGAAGCCCCAGGCAGCCAGATAGGTGTAGCGGCCGTTGCCCGAGGTCTTGGGGTTGGGAAAGACAATCTCCACGCCCGCGTCATCCAGGTCGTCCCATCCCTCGATGCCCTTGGGGTTGCCCTTGCGCACGAGGAAGGCGGTGGTGGAGTAGTAGGGCGAGGCATTGTTGGGCAGCGCCTGCTGCCAATCCTCGGCCACCAGGCCGTCATCGGCCAGCACCTGGACATCGGTGACCTGGTTGTAGGTCACCACGTCGGCGCGCAGCCCCTGGAGAATGGCGCGGGCCTGGGCCGAGGAGCCACCATGGGATTGCTGGATGGCGATCTCCTCGCCCTGGGTCTGCTGCCAGTGGGCGATGAACTCGGGGTTGATGGCGGAGAACAGCTCCCGGGCGATGTCATAGGAGGAGTTGAGCAGCTCGCGCTCGGCGGCCGCGACCGGTGAGGCCAGGCCGGCACCCAGGGCGATGGCGAGCAGCGAGCGCGGAAAGCGTAGATCGAGGGTCATGGCGAGACTCCGGAAGAGGGGTGGGTAGCGTTGTGAGAAGGTTATGAGTCATCAAAGGTAATTACAATGGTATTTTTTATTCAATTATAGAATATACCCCTGCGCTCTGGTCATCCTGTCGCCTGCCGGTGGCGGGGCGGTCTGGTAGAATGTGCCCTCTCGTCATCGACCCGGGATCCCTGCCATGACCGACGCGACCCGCGATTTCCAGATCGCGCCTTCGATTCTCTCCGCCGATTTTGCCCGGCTGGGTGAGGAGGTGGACGATGTCCTCGCCTCCGGCGCCGATATCGTCCACTTCGATGTGATGGACAATCACTATGTGCCCAACCTGACCATCGGGCCCATGGTCTGCGCGGCACTGCGCAAGCACGGCGTGACCGCGCCCATCGACGTGCACCTGATGGTGCGTCCCGTGGACCAGCTTATCGGTGACTTCATCGCTGCCGGGGCCAGCATCATCACCTTCCATCCCGAGGCCTCCGACCATATCGACCGATCCCTGCAGCTGATTCGCGACGGTGGCTGCCGGGCCGGCCTGGTGTTCAACCCGGCCACGCCGCTCTCCTATCTCGACTATGTGATGGACAAGGTCGACATGGTGCTGCTGATGAGCGTCAATCCCGGCTTCGGCGGCCAGTCGTTCATTCCCGCCACCCTGGACAAGCTGCGCGAGGCGCGCCGGCGCATCGATGCCTCCGGCCGCGATATCCGCCTGGAGGTGGATGGCGGGGTGAAGGTCGACAATATCGCCGAGATCGCTCGGGCGGGCGCCGACACCTTCGTGGCCGGTTCGGCGGTGTTCAAGGCGAGGAACGAGTCAGACCCGCACCGCTATGACGGCGTGATCCGCGAGTTTCGCGAGCAGCTGGCCGGCGTGCGCTGAGCCGGTGAGCGGGACCCGTTCCAGGCCCGGCGAGTGCCCCACGGAGAAGGTGGCGGTGTGGTACCTCTACCTGCTGGAGACCGCCGGCGGTGCGCTCTACACCGGTATCACCACCGATGTGGCGCGACGTTTCGCCGAGCACGTCGCCGGGCGTGGCGCCAAGGCGCTGCGCGGCAAGGGGCCGCTGCATCTGGTATATCACGAATGTATCGGAGCGCACGGTGAGGCACTACGCCGGGAGGCGGCGATGAAGCGCCTCACCGCCGCGGCCAAGCGTCGCTGGCTGGCCGAGCGGCGAGCCATTCAGGCGGACGGGGAATCCTTCCCCTAGACGGTGTCGATAGCGTCGGGCGGGCGCGGCGAGCGCTGAGCGCCACGCCGCCCATCCTGATGCGGGCCGCCGGAGAGAGCCGGCGGCCCGCGTCGTTCGGGGAAGAGGGGGGCGCCTCAGTGTAGCTTCAGGCGCGGCTTCAGGAAGCGGTTGAGCCCGTCCACCACGATCATCAGGCCGGTCTTGACGGTGCCGTGGATGGCGCGCTGGTGCAGGCGATAGAGCGAGGCGTAGAAGAGCTTCGCCAGGTGCCCCTCGATGAACAGGCTGCGCGCCGAGGCGCCGCGCATCAGGCTGCCGATGGCGTCGAAGTGCGCCAGCGAGATCAGCGAGCCGCGGTCCCGATAGGCGAAGGGCTTGAGCGGCTTGCCGGCGCGCTGGGCCTGAAGGTTGTGGTAGAGGGTGGCGACCTGCTGATGGGCGGCCTGAGCCCGCGGCGGTACCGTGCCGCCGTCCGGCTGCGGACAGCTGGCGCAGTCGCCCATGGCGAAGATCCGCGGATCCTCCGTGCTCTGCAGGGTGTCGCGGACCTTGAGGCGGTGGTTTTTCTCCGTCTGCAGGCCCAGCGTCGAGAGCAGCGCCGGCGCCTTGATGCCCGCCGCCCAGACCCCGAGGTCGATCGCGATGCGCTGGCCGTCGGCGGTGTGGATCGCCGTGGCCTCCACCCGGGTCACCCGGGTCTCGGCATGGATCCTCACCCCCAGCCGCTCGAGCTCCCGGTGCACCGCCGCACTGATCCGTTCCGGCAGCGCCGGCAGTACCCGCGGGGCGGCCTCGATCAGGTGCACCTCGAGCCGGTCGCTGTCCAGTGCGGTGACGCCGTAGCTGTGCAGCATCCGCGAGGCCTCGTGGAGCTCCGCGGCGAGCTCGACCCCGGTGGCGCCGGCGCCGACGATGCCCACCGCCATGCGCGCCGGCTGCTCGAGGCGCGGGTCGTTGTGGCGCAGGAAGGTGTTGAGCATCTGCTGGCGGAAGGCCTCGGCCTGCTGGGGGCTGTCGAGGAAGTGGCAGTGCTCGCCGACCCCGGGGGTGTCAAAGTCGTTGCTGACGCTGCCCAGGGCCAGCACCAACTGGTCGTAGGCGAGCTCGCGGGCGGGCAGCACCTCGTCGCCGGCGGCGTCGAGCACCGGGGCGAGGGTCAGGGTGCGGGCCTCGCGATCGATGCCGCTCAGGGTGCCGTGCTGGAAGCGGTAGCCGTGCTGGCTCGAGTGCGCCTGGTAGGAGATCTCGTCGAGCCCCGAGTCCAGCGCGCCGGTGGCGACCTCGTGCAGCAGCGGCTTCCAGATGTGGGTGGCGTTGCGGTCGACCAGCACGATCTCGGCGCGACCGCGTCGCCCCAGTCTGTGGCCGAGCCGGGTGACCAGCTCGAGGCCGCCGGCGCCTCCGCCGACCACGACGATGCTTGGCAGGTTCATGTCATTCTCCCCAAAGGTTGGAGGCTCCAGCATAAGCGACCGGCGATTTCCTGCCCATGGCCGCTTGGGCATAATGGATATCCGACTCATCCGACTCATCCGACTCATCCGACGAGAGGCGTCATGCATCCCATCCTCCACGACATCCGGCTGGTGGCCTTCGACCTGGACGGCACCTTGATCGACTCCGTGCCCGAGCTGGCAGTCGCCGTCGACATGACCCTGAGCGAGCTTGGCCTGCCCGAGGCGGGCGAGCGGAAGGCCAGGCTCTGGGTCGGCAATGGCGCGCTCAAGCTCGTCGAGCGTGCGCTGGCCGATGCCCTGGGCGAGGCGCCGTCGCCGCAGCGGCTGGAGCCGGCACATCAGCGCTTCCTGTATCACTACGGTCGGGACGTGGGGGCGCGCACGCGCCTCTATCCCGGCGTGCGCGAGTGCCTCGATGCCCTGCGTGAGCGTGGCCTGTCCCTCGCGCTGGTGACCAACAAGCCCCATGCCTTTATCGCGCCACTGCTGGAGGGCGTGGGGCTCGACGCGCACTTTGCCCTATGCCTGGGCGGCGACAGCCTCCCCGACAAGAAGCCGCATCCGGCACCGCTGCTGCATGTCGCGGCCCACTTCGATGTCTCGCCCGCGGCCTGCCTGATGGTGGGAGACTCACGCCACGATGTCGCCGCCGGCAAGGCCGCGGGTTTCCGCACCCTGGCGGTCCCCTACGGTTACAATCACGGCGAGCCGGTGCGCGACAGCGGCCCGGATGGCGTGGTTGAATCGCTGGCGGAACTCGTTTAACGTGAGCTTGGCTATTGCTATAAGGTAGAGCCTTTTCAATATGTTATTGATATAAGACGCGGACACCCCCTCGATGACCACCCGCATGTTCATGGACAACACCCGCTCCAGCGGTGCCCCCCTTGCCGCCTTCCTGTCTGCCCGGCCGCCCGCCCGGGGCGGCTGGCGATGGTGACGCTCACTCCACTCGCTTGAGCCGCGGCGCCTGGGCGCCTGCCATTGCCAACCCGTCTTATCGAGGATACCGGGCATGATGACCCCCGAACGCTTTCATGAGCTGGCCGATGCCGGCTATAACCGCATCCCGGTCACCCGCGACGTGCTGGCCGATCTCGACACCCCGCTCTCCACCTACATGAAGCTCGCCAATGCGCCCTGGACCTTCCTGCTGGAGTCCGTGCAGGGCGGCGAGAAGTGGGGGCGCTACTCGATCATCGGCCTGCCCTGCCGCGAGCGCATCGAGGTGCGTGGCTTCAGCATCAGCCATATCGTCGATGGCGAGCTCCACGGCGCCGCCGAGGTGAAGGACCCGCTGGCGTGGATCGAACAGTTCCAGGCGCGCTTCAAGGTGCCGCGCCTGGACGACCAGCCGCGCTTCGACGGTGGCCTGGTGGGCTACTTCGGTTACGACACCATTCGCTATATCGAGCCGCGCCTGCGCAGCGAGGTCGCCGCCGCCAAGCCCGACCCGCTGGGCGTGCCGGATATCCTGCTGATGGTGTGCGATGAACTGGTGGTGTTCGACAACCTCTCCGGTCGCCTGACGCTGTGGACCCATGCCG
Source organism: Halomonas sp. G15 (assembly GCF_021282295.1). Classification (NCBI taxonomy): domain Bacteria; kingdom Pseudomonadati; phylum Pseudomonadota; class Gammaproteobacteria; order Oceanospirillales; family Halomonadaceae; genus Halomonas; species Halomonas sp. G15. Next base: position 41,946 of record NZ_JAJSPA010000020.1, read on the forward strand.
ATCCGGCCGAGCCCGGCGCCTATGCCAGCGCCGTGGAGCGACTGGAAGCGCTGGAGATCCGCCTGCGCAGCGCCACCCTCAACACCGTGAGTCCCGGCACCGGCAGCGCCGCAGTGGAGGAGGGGGACTTCACCTCCGGCTTCACCGAGGCGGGCTTCAAGGCCGCGGTGGAGAACATCAAGGAGTATGTGCTGGCCGGCGACGTCATGCAGTGCGTGCCCTCCCAACGCATGTCGATCCCCTATCGTGCCGCGCCGCTGGACCTCTACCGGGCGCTGCGCAGCCTCAACCCCTCGCCCTACATGTTCTTCCTCGACCTGGGCGACCACCAGGTGGCCGGCTCCTCGCCGGAGATCCTTACCCGGCTGGAGGAGGGCGAGGTGACCGTGCGCCCGATTGCCGGTACCCGCAAGCGTGGCCGCAGCGAGGCCGAGGACCGGGAACTCGAGGAGGAGCTGCTGGCCGATCCCAAGGAGCGCGCCGAGCACCTGATGCTGATCGATCTCGGCCGCAACGACGTCGGCCGCATCAGCGAGACCGGCTCGGTGAAGGTCACCGAGGAGATGGTGGTGGAGCGCTACTCCCACGTCATGCATATCGTCTCCAACGTTACCGGGCGCCTCAAGCCGGGGCTCACCGCCATGGACGCGCTGCGCGCCACCTTCCCGGCGGGCACCGTCTCCGGCGCGCCCAAGATCCGCGCGCTGGAGATCATCGACGAGCTGGAGCCGGTCAAGCGCGGGATCTACTCCGGTGCGGTGGGCTATCTCTCCTGGCACGGCAACCTGGATACCGCCATCGCGATCCGCACCGCGGTGATCAAGGATGGCGAGCTTCACGTCCAGGCCGGGGCCGGCATCGTCGCCGACTCGGTGCCCGAGATGGAGTGGCAGGAGACCCTCAACAAGGGGCGGGCGTTGTTCCGCGCCGTGGCCATGGCCGAACGCGGCCTGGACAACCTCGAATAGCCCGGTGGTGGAGAGACGAGCCATGACAGTCTGCATGATCGACAACTACGACAGCTTCACCTTCAACGTGGTGCAGTACCTGGGTGAGCTGGGCGCCGAGGTGGAGACCCACCGCAATGACGCCATCACCCTCGCCGAGATCGAGGCCATGGCACCGACCCACCTGGTGATCTCGCCGGGGCCTTGCACCCCCGACCAGGCCGGCATCTCCATGGATGCCATCCGCCACTTCGCCGGCCGACTGCCGATACTGGGCGTTTGCCTTGGCCACCAGGCCATCGGCCAGGTCTATGGCGGCGCGGTGGTGCGCGCGCCCCAGGTGATGCACGGCAAGACCTCGGCCATCCGCCACACCGGCCAGGGGGTGTTCGCGGGCCTCGAGGATCCGCTGGAGGTGACCCGCTACCACTCCCTGGTGGTGGCCCGGGACACCTTGCCCGACTGCCTGGAGATCACCGCCTGGACCGATGACGACGACGTCACCCCGGGGCTGATCATGGGGCTGCGCCACCGTGAGCTCGACGTGGAGGGCGTGCAGTTCCATCCCGAGTCGATCCTGACCCGCCAGGGCCACGAGCTGCTGGCCAACTTCCTGAAGCGTCGCCCCCAGGCGCCGCTGGGCCGTGCCTGATTCGAGGAGAACCATGATGCAGATGCGAGATGCCCTCGGGGCCCTGATGCGCCGCGAGAACCTCAGCTTCGCCGAGACCCATGAGGTGATGCGCCAGATCATGACCGGGGAGGTCAGCGACCCGCAGATCGCCGCCTTCCTGATGGGCATGGCCATGAAGGGCGAGACCGCCGAGGAGATCAGCGCCGCCGCCCAGGTGATGCGCGAATTGATGAAGCCGGTTCACCTCCAGGCGGACAACGTGGTGGACATCGTCGGCACCGGTGGCGATGGCGCCAACCTGTTCAACGTCTCCACCGCGGCGAGCTTCGTGGTCGCCGCCGCCGGCGGCCACGTGGCCAAGCACGGCAACCGCGGCGTCTCCTCCTCGTCCGGCAGTGCCGACCTCTTCGCCGTGGCGGGTATCCACCTCGACCTCGATGCCGAGCAGGTGGCGCGCTGCATCGAGCAGGTGGGCGTGGGCTTCATGTTTGCCCCCAACCACCACCCGGCGATGCGCTACGCGGTCGCGCCGCGCCGTGAGATGGGCGTGCGCACCCTGTTCAACATCCTTGGGCCCCTGACCAACCCCGCCGGCGCCCCCAACCAGGTGCTTGGCGTCTACGCCCCGGAACTGGTACCGCTGATGGCCGATGTGCTGCGTCGCCTGGGCAGCCGCCATGTACTGGTAGTGCACGCCGAGGATGGCCTTGACGAGATCTCTCTGGCCCAGCCGACCCTGGTGGCCGAGCTCAGGGAGGGCGAGATCCAAGAGTACGTGATCACTCCCGATGAGCTCGGCATCAAGCGCCAGTCCCTGGATCCGCTGCGGGTCGCCTCCGCCGAGGAGAGCCTGCGCCTGGTGGAACAGGCCCTGGTGGGCGAGGGGCCGGCGGCGGACATCGTGTCGCTGAACGCCGGCGCGGCCCTCTATGCCGCCGACGTGGCCGACAGTCTCAAGGAGGGGGTGGCACTGGCCCAGGATGCCCAGGCCTCGAAGCTGCCCCTGGAGAAGCTCAAGGAACTGGCCAATTTCACCCGCGTCTTCCTGCAGTGAGCGCCCTTCGCTCTCTCAGCGCACCCAGAGGAGTCACCCCATGAGCGGTTCCAGTACCCCGACCATCCTGACCCGCATCCTCCAGCGCAAGGAGGAGGAGGTCGCCGAGCGCGCCCGCGCCGTGTCCGAGGCCGAGCTGCTGCGCCTGGCCGCCGAGCAGGGGGCACCGCGGGGGTTCAATGCGGCGCTGGCGCGGCGCATCGCCCAGGGCGACCCGGCGGTGATCGCCGAGGTCAAGAAGGCCTCCCCCTCCCGGGGGGTGATCCGCGAGGAGTTCCGCCCCGGCGAGATCGCCGCCAGCTACGCCGAGGGCGGCGCCGCCTGCCTCTCGGTGCTCACCGACGCCGACTTCTTCCAGGGCCATGAGGACTTCCTGATCGAGGCCCGCGACGCCTGCAAGCTGCCGGTGATCCGCAAGGACTTCTTCACCCACGGCTATCAGGTCAGCGAGGCTCGCGCCATCGGCGCCGACTGCATCCTGCTGATCGTCGCGGCCCTGGACGACGTCCAGCTGGCCGACCTGCACCGCCAGGCGCTGGAACTGGGCATGGACGTGCTGGTGGAGGTCCATGACGCCCTGGAGCTGGAGCGGGCACTCAAACTGGACCTCGACCTGGTGGGCATCAACAACCGCGACCTGCACACCTTCGACACCACCCTGGACACCACCCTGGAGCTGCTGCCGCGCATACCCGCCGGTGTCACCGTGGTCACCGAGTCCGGCATCCACACCCCCGGCGACGTGCTGCGCATGCGCGAGCACGACGTCAACGCCTTCCTCGTCGGCGAGGCCTTCATGCGCGAGGCCGACCCCGGCCAGGCGCTTAGGCGGCTGTTCTTCTGAGTCATCCTGGCAAGCAACCCAGGGGCCGGCATCTGCCGGCCCCTGCTGTTTTGGTGCCTCAGGATGTCGCAGGAGATTGTCTCGGCGCTGCCGAGACAATCTCCTTCGCCGCCGCCAGGGCATGGCGTCAGGTAGGCTCGGGCGCGCCGAGCAATCGAACCGCTTGAGTCACTCGGGCGTCAGAACGCCGGCGATGTCGGGTCGATCAGGCAGATGACCGTCTCGCCCGGCTGGGGGTCGAGTTCGCTTCGATCGCTGGCTACCCGCACATGCCCCTTGGCGTCGAGGCAGAAGAGTGCCAGCAGCCGGTCGTCGTGGTCGCGGCGATAGGCGGCGAAGTCGTGATCCTCATGCAGGCGTGCCACGCGCACCTCGGCGCCGCGGGCGACCCGGCTGGCCAGGTCGGCCCAGCTGACCTTCTCCCCGAACAGCCGCGGCAGTTCGGCCAGGTCTCGAGGACGCTGGCGCTCGGCCTGGTCATCCCTGCTGGCCTCGATGCGAAATACCTTGCCGGGAGCGAACTGCTCGGCGAAATGCAGCGCCGCCAGGTCGTTAGCCTCGCGATAGGGCGAGAGGGGCAGGAAGTGGCCCAGCCCGGTGAGCTCCAGATGGGTCTCGGCATGCTCGGAGTGGGGCTTGCCGTAGTAGACCGGCAGTCCCGCCATGCGCGCCGCTTCCAGCGCCTCACGGTCGGTATCGGTCAGGCGAACCGCGAAGCCGGCCTGCTGCAGCGCAAGGCCGATGGCGCGTGCCACCGGGTTGGCACCGAGGATCAAAAAGCCGCTGGGCGGTGGCGTCATCACTCCCAGTGCCCTGGCGATGGGGCGTGACAGCAGGCTCTGGATCACCACGGTGGCGATGATCACCAGGAAGGTGACCGGCACCAGCATCTCGGCGCCCTCCACGCCCTGCTCCTCCAGCTTCAGCGCGAACAGCGAGGCCACCGCGGCGGCCACGATGCCGCGGGGGGAGATCCACGCCAGCAGCGCTTTCTCCCTGAACTCGAGGCCGCTGCCCAGGGTGCACAACCATACCGCCACGGGGCGGGCCACCAGCATCAGCACGGCGAGATACGCCCATGCCGGCCAGCCGAGCAGGGCGAGCTGGTCCAGCCGCAATCGGGCGGCCAGCAGGATGAAGAGCCCGGAGATCAGCAGGACCGTCAGGGTCTCCTTGAACTCGATGATCGGCTCGGTGGGTACCCGCTTCATGTTGGCCAGCCAGGCGCCCATCACGGTCACGGTAAGCAGCCCCGATTCATGGAACAGCTGGTTGGAGAGGGTGAAGAGCGCCAGCATCACCATCAGGGTGCCGAAGCTGTGCAGCTGGCGTGGCAGCCAGTGGTGGCGCAGCACACAGCCCCACAGGTAGCCGCCGGCACCCCCCAGGCCGAAGCCGATCACCAGGGTGAAGCCGAACAGCGCCAGGGTGTGGGTGAAAGGGTCGCCTGCCGAGCCGATGACCACGAACTCGTAGACCAGTACGGCGCCGATGGCACCCACCGGGTCGATGAGGATGCCTTCCCAGCGCAGGATCCGGGAGAGTGACTCCCTGGCGCGCAGCGTCTTGAGCAGTGGCAGCACCACCGTGGGCCCGGTGACCACCAGCAGGGCGCCGAGCACGCTGGCCATGCCCCAGGGCAGGTCGAGCAGCCAGTGGGCGGCCAGGGCGCTGATCACGGCGGTGATCAGCGCGCCCCAGGTGACCAGGCGGCGTACCGTATGGCTGTGGCCGCGCAGCTCGCCGAGGTTGAGGGTCAGGCTGCCCTCGAAGAGGATCACTGCGACGGCCAGCGAGACCAGCGGGAAGAGCAGGTCGCCGAGCAGGGCATCCGGGTCGAGCAGGCCGCTTACCGGCCCCACCAGGATGCCGGTGATCAGCAGCGGCAGGATGGCGGGCACCTTCAGGCGCCAGGCGAGCCACTGGCAAGCCAGCGAGAGCAGGCCGATGCCGGTGAGGAGTACGGCGGGGCTGTCCATGGCGAGGCTCCAGGCGGGGTCCACTCTGCAGATTAGCCACTACCGATGGGTAGCGCTATACGCGTGATGCCGCAGTTGCCGGAGCGTCTCGTCCGCAGACGCGGGGGCGCGCACCGCGAGGCGCCCGTTCCTGGCGCCTCGTGTCGTGCAGTGCAGTGCAGTGCAGTGCGGCCCTAACCCTGCCGCTTGAGCTCGGCCAGCAGCGCCTGCAGCGGATGCGGCAGCGCGGTCTCCGACAGGCGCTTCACCTGGCTGCGGCAGGAGTAGCCGGTGGCCAGCAGGCGACCGGCGCTTGCCTCGTCCTCGACTACCGGCTGCCACGACTGGGCGTAGATGGTCTTCGAGGTCTCGAGGTTGCGCGCTTCATGGCCGTAGGTGCCGGACATGCCGCAGCAGCCGGTCGCGACCAGTTCGAGCTCCAGGCCGAAGGCGGCGAACAGCTGCTGCCAGGCCCTGGGGCTGCCCGGGGCGTTGGTCTTCTCGGTACAGTGTGAGAGCAGCCGGTACCCGGGCCCCGTCACCGCCAGTCGGCGGGGGGAAAGGGTCGGCAGGAGGGCGGCCAGCCACTCCTGCAGCATCAGTACCTCGGGTACGGCGTCGGCCCCCAGCGCCTTCACGTACTCCTGGCGATAGGTGAGGGTCATGGCCGGGTCGATGCCCACCAGCGGTACCCCGGACTCGGCCAGCATCCCGAGTCGTTCGGCCTGTTTCGCGGCGGTGTGCTCGAAGGCGCCCAGGAAGCCCTGCACGTTGAGCGGCTTGCCGTTGGGAGAGTAGGGAGCCACGAAGACCCGGAACTCCAGCCGACTCAACAGCTCGACGATATCCATGACCAGCCGGGCCTCGAAGTAGCTGGTGAAGGCGTCCTGGACGATCACCACGCTGCGCGCCTTCTGGGCATCGGTGAGCAGGCCCAGCGAGGTCGGGGTCGCCTCCGCCACGCCCCAGGCCGCCAGCTGCTTCCTCAGGCTGGCGCGGGAGAGCCGGGGGCTGTCCACCATGCCGACGGGGCCGGCCAGCAGGCGCTCCACCAGCCGGTTGCCCAGGGCGGCATTGTAGAGCGGGGCGATGCGCGACAGGGTCGGGACCATGAACTCCAGGCCGCCGATCAGGTAGTCGCGCACCGGGCGCAGGTAGCGGCCGTGGTAGACCTCGAGGAATTGCGCGCGGGAGTCCGGCACGTTGACCTTGATCGGGCACTGGCCGGCACAGGACTTGCAGGCCAGGCATCCGGCCATGGCGTCGTAGACCTCGTGGGAGAAGTCCTCCTCGCCGCGTCGCCTGGCCAGGGTGTTACCGAGCCGCTTCGGGAAGTCCCTGACGAAGCCCCAGGCACCCTCGGCCTTCTTCTTTCGCGACTCCTCGACCAGGTCGACACCGGCCTCGCCCTGCAGGCGCAGCCACTCGCGGACCAGGCTGGCGCGCCCCTTGGGGGAGTGGATGCGGTCGCGGGTGGCCTTCCACGACGGGCACATGGCATCGTCGGGATCGTAGTTGTAGCAGGCACCGTTGCCGTTGCAGTAGACGGTGGCGGCGTGGGCCTGCCACGCCCGCTCGTCGATGGTGCGGTCGAGCTGGCCCCGGGTCGGCACACCATCGATGGTCAGCAGTCCCGGGTCGACCAGGTTCACTGCCTCATCTTGAGAGGCTTCTCCTGTCGCCAGTGGGGTAGCGATCTTGCCGGGGTTCAACTGGTTGTGGGGATCGAAGGCCGCCTTGATCCGCTGCAGGCTGGGGTAGAGCTCGCCGAAGAACCTCGGCGCGTACTCCGAGCGCACGCCCTTGCCGTGCTCCCCCCACAGCAGGCCGCCGTACTTGCGGGTCAGCTCGGCCACCTCGTCGGAGACCTCGCGGATCAGCCGCTCCTGGGCCGGGTCCTTCATGTCGATGGCGGGGCGCACGTGCAGCACCCCGGCATCCACGTGGCCGAACATGCCGTACTCGAGGCCCCGGGCGTCGAGGGCGGCCCGGAATTCGGCGATGAAGTCGGCCAGATGCTCCGGGGGCACCGCGGTGTCCTCGACGAAGGGGATGGGGCGCTTCTCGCCCTTGGCATCGACCCTGGCGTTGCCCAGCAGGCCCACGGCGCGTTTGCGCATCCCGTAGACCTTCTGGATCTGCCCGCGCCCCTCGGCCAGGGTGAAGCCCAGGCGCTCGACGCTGTGGTCACTCTCCAGGTGGCGACAGAAGGCTTCGACGCGCTTACTCAGGCGCTCGGGGTCATCGTCGTTGAACTCCACCAGGTTGATGCCGCGCACCGGCCTCTCACCGGCGGGGAAGAACTCCGCCACGCTGTCCCAGACGAAGTCCTCCATGGCCAGGGTCAGCACCCGGTCGTCCACCGTCTCGATGGAGGTGGGGCCGGCGGAACTGGCCTTGAGCGCCTTGGCGTCGCGCAGGGCATCCATGAAGCCGGCGTAGCGCACATTGACCAGGGTCGAGTGCCTGGGGATCGGCAGCACGTTGAGCACGGCCTCGTCGAGCAAGCCCAGCGACCCCTCGGATCCGCACAGCAGGCTGTTCATGTCGAGCCGGCCCCGGTCGTCTCTCAGGTGCGCCAGGTCGTAGCCGGTCAGGCAGCGGTTGAGGGGCGGAAACTTGGCCCGGATCAGCTCGCCCTGGGTATCGATGACTTCCCGGGCGGTACGGTAGGCACGGCCGCTGGTGGTCTCGGGGGCACACAGCGTCTGAAGCTCGCTCTCCGCCACCGGCCGGCTGACCAGCCTCTCGCCGCCCAGCAGGAGTGCCTCGAGCTCGAGCACGTGGTCACGGGTCTTGCCGTACTCGCAGCTGCCCTGACCGCTGGCGTCGGTGGAGATCATGCCGCCGATGGTGGCGCGATTGGAGGTCGAGAGGTCGGGGGCGAAGAACAGCCCGTGGGGCTTGAGCGCCGCGTTGAGCTGGTCCTTGACCACCCCGGCCTGGACCCGCACCCGGCGGTTCTCCACGTCGATCTCGAGAATCCGGTTCATGTGCCGAGAGACGTCTACCACCAGGCCATCGGTCAGCGACTGACCGTTGGTGCCGGTGCCACCGCCGCGCGGGGTGAGGACCACCTGCCGATGCTCCACCTGACCCGCCAGGTGGGCGATGCGCTGCAGGTCCTCGCCGTGGCGGGGATAGAGCACCGCCTGGGGCAGGCGCTGGTAGATGGAGTTATCGGTGGCGAGCACCGTGCGATCGGCGTAGTCCGGGGCGACCTCGCCCTCGAAACCGGCGGCCTTCAGGGCCTCGAGAAAACGCAGGTAGGGTGCGGCAAGCCCGGGGGCGGTGCCGGCATCGGTGGTGTCCAGTCGAGCGATCATGGGCATCTTCGTGAGGAAGCGTGGATGGAGCTACTTTACCGCGCGGGGCCCGAGGGCGCATCCCGGCGGCCGGTTCGCGTGGCGCCACTTTCGCCTTTTGCCTACAATGGTCGGCCTGTTTCCTGCCGCCGCCACCCCGCGGCCGACACCTCCAATCACCGACTGCAACGGACCGATTCCATGCTCGATCCCAAACTGCTGCGCAGCGACCTCGAGACGGTCGCCCAACGACTCGCCAAGCGGGGCTTTGCCCTGGACACCGAACGCCTTTCGGCGCTGGAGTCCCGGCGCCGGGAGCTGCAGGCCGAGACCGAGTCGCTGCAGGCCGAGCGCAACACCCGCTCCAAGGCGATCGGTAAGGCCAAGGCAGCGGGCGAGGATATCCAGCCGCTGCTCGACGAGGTGAGTGACCTGGGCGAGCGCCTGGATGGCGCCAAGACGCGTCTGGCCGAGGTCCAGGCCGAGTGGGACGATGCGGTGAGCGGCATTCCCAACCTGCCCCACGAGAGCGTGCCCAAGGGGGCCGACGAGAGCGACAACGTCGAGCTGCACCGCTGGGGCACCCCCCGCGAGTTCGACTTCACGGTTCGCGACCACGTCGACCTGGGCGAACTGAAGGGGGACCTCGACTTCGACCTGGCCGCCAAGCTGACCGGGGCGCGTTTCGCGGTGATGCGCGGACCCATCGCGCGGCTGCACCGGGCGCTGACCCAGTTCATGCTCGACAAGCAGACCCAGGAGCATGGCTACGAGGAGTGCTACGTGCCCTACATGGTCAACGAGGCCTCGCTGCGCGGCACCGGCCAGCTGCCCAAGTTTGGCGAGGACCTGTTCAGGCTGGACGATGAGCGCGGCTACCACCTGATCCCCACCGCCGAGGTGCCGCTGACCAACTTTGCCCGTGACGAGATCCTCGACGCCAAGGCGTTGCCGGTGAAGCTCACTGCCCATACGCCCTGCTTCCGCAGCGAGGCGGGCTCCCATGGCCGCGATACGCGCGGCATGATCCGTCAGCACCAGTTCGACAAGGTGGAGATGGTGCAGATGGTCGAGCCGGAGCAAAGCTACTCGGCGCTGGAGGAGATGCGCGGCCACGCCGAGGCGATTCTCCAAGCCCTCGAGCTGCCCTACCGGGTGGTGACCCTGTGCAGCGGCGACATGGGATTCGGCGCCGCCAAGACCTACGACCTGGAGGTATGGATCCCCAGCCAGGAGACCTACCGCGAGATCTCCTCGGTCTCCAATTGCGAGGAGTTCCAGGCGCGGCGCATGCAGGCGCGCTTCCGTCACCCCGAGCAGAAGAAGCCGCAGCTGCTGCATACCCTCAACGGCTCCGGCCTGGCGGTGGGGCGCTGCCTGGTGGCAGTGCTGGAGAACTACCAGCAGGCCGACGGTTCGGTGACCGTGCCCGAGGTACTGCGACCCTACATGGGCGGCCAGGAGAGCATCAATCGATAGGATGGCCGGTACCCACGCCCCTCGAACCCCCGCAGCCAGCGGGGGTTTGTCGTTATATCGCGGGAGTTGCCGATTGTTGAGGCGTCGCCCAGGGGGCATGATAGAAGCCATCAACGGCTTGGGAGATGAGGATGCGAGACGCTAACGACGAACCATCAGGCATCATACCGCTGAATCTGGTATTGGCCCTGGCGGCACTGGTGGTGATCGTGGCCGGGATGCGGGCCGGGGCCAGCCTGCTGGTGCCCATGCTGCTGGCGGCCTTTGTCGCGGTGATCTGCACGGCGCCGGTGCTGTGGCTCAACCGTCACGGTCTGGGGCTGCGCCTGTCGGTGTGGCTTACCCTGGTGGTGATCGGTGTCGTGTTCCTGCTACTGGGAGGGTTGCTGGTCAACAGCTTCGGCACCTTCGTCGATGCCCTCCCGGGCATCGAGCAGAAGCTCTATGACTACTACCTGGGGCTGCTGGATGGCCTGTCGCGCCTGGGTCTGGCCATCGATACCGAACAGCTGGCCGAGCTGCTGCATGCCGAACAGCTGGGCGGCTGGATCCCGGCCCTGATCGGGGAGGTGGGCAACCTGCTGATGCAGAGTGTCGTGGTCGGGCTGCTGGCGGTGTTCATGCTCTTCGAGACCCTGAATTTCCGCGACAAGCTCTCCCGTGCCCTGGCCAACCCGGCCCCCAGCCTGGATCGCTTCAGCGAATTCAGCCTGACCCTCAAGCGCTACCTGGCGGTGAAGACGGTGGTCAGCCTGGTGACCGGCGCCCTGGTCTGGGTCGCCTGCCTGCTGGTGGGGGTGGATTTCCCGCTGCTATGGGCGGTGCTCGCCTTTGCCCTCAACTATATTCCCAATATCGGGTCGGCCATCGCCGCGGTGCCGCCGGTGATGCTTCTGCTGGTCTCGCCCCAGGGTGGCCTGATCGATGCGTTGCTGCTGGCGTCGGCCTATCTGGGCATCAACTTTTTGATCGGCAATATCGTCGAGCCACGGATGATGGGCAAGGCGCTGGGGCTCTCCTCCTTCGTGGCCTTCCTGTCGCTGGTGGTGTGGGGTTGGGTCTTCGGCACGGTGGGGATGCTGCTGTCGGTGGTGCTGACCATGACTCTGAAGATCGCCCTGGACAGCCACCCCCAGACCCGTTGGATCTCCCATCTCTTGGGGCCGGGCGACGAGCCGGCAGTGGCCGAGGCGGATCGCCGGCCTTCCGAGCGTGACGACGAAGAGGGGGGCTGACAGGGGGGCTTAAACGACATCGCCCCGACCGAGGCCGGGGCGATGTCGACGGTGTACTGCCGTCGGCCTACTACAGTGTCGCTCAGGCGTTCTGTTCGATGAACTGGCTGAGCTGGGACTTGGACTGGGCGCCGACCAGCGAGGCGACCTTGGTGCCGGACTTGAACAGCATCACGGTGGGGACGCCGCGGACGCCCTGCTCGGCGGCGATCTCGGGTGCATCGTCGACATTGATGCTGACGACCTTGAGGTTGCCGCTGCGCTCCTCGGCGACCTCGTCGACCACCGGTGCCATCACCTTGCAGGGACCGCACCAGGGTGCCCAGAACTTGAGCAGCACCGGCGTGTCGGCCTTGAGGACTTCCTGCTCGAAGTTGGCGTTGGTGACATCGACGTTATTGGCCATGGGGTTCTCCAGTTGCGTTGCGCTGCATCGAGCGGATCGGGTAGGCAGGCGACAGCTCGGGTCGCCTGTCCGGTCGGACGATGTTAGCGGTCGTCCGGAGTGCTGGCAAATCGGGAATGTCTATCGGCGCTATGTGCGGCGCCCAGCATTATATGCTATAAAGGCATTAGTATTTCATTTGATATTCCATTTTCCATCGCTTCGACGCCCTTCAGCCGGATGGGGCGGCATGGGAGAGTCGCCATGAAACTGCAGCAGCTGCGCTACGTCTGGGAAGTCACTCGCCACAACCTCAATGTCTCGGCCACCGCCCAGAGCCTGTTCACCTCGCAGCCCGGGATCTCCAAGCAGATCCGCCTGCTCGAGGATGAGCTGGGCGTCGAGATCTTCGCCCGCAGCGGAAAGCACCTGACACGGGTCACTCCGGCGGGGCAGGCGATCGTCGAGCTGGCCGGCGAGGTACTGCGGCTGACCGACAACATCAAGGAGGTCGCTCAGGAGTTCAGCGATGAGCGCCGTGGCAGCCTGTCGGTGGCCACGACCCACACCCAGGCGCGCTACGCACTGCCGCCGGTGATCCGCGAGTTCACGCGCCAGTACCCCGACGTGGCCCTGCATATGCAGCAGGGTACGCCCAAGCAGATCGCCCAGATGGTCAGCGATGGCCAGGCAGACTTCGCCATCGCCACCGAATCGCTGGAGCTGTTCAACGACCTGGTGCTGCTGCCTTGCTACCGCTGGAACCGCTGCATCCTGGTGCCCCAGGGGCACCCCCTGGCCGAGGAGGGCGAGCTGACCCTGGAGGCCATCGCACGGCATCCTCTGGTCACCTACGTGTTCGGCTTCACCGGCCGTTCCCAGCTCGACGATGCCTTCCGTGACAGGGGGCTTACCCCCAACGTGGTGCTGACCGCAGCCGATGCGGACGTGATCAAGACCTATGTGCGTCTGGGCCTCGGGGTAGGGATCGTCGCCCATATGGCGGTGGATCCGGAGCACGACACCGACCTGGTGGCGCTGGACGCCGGCCACCTGTTTGCGAGTTCCACTACCAAGATCGGCATCCGCCGCGGCACCTTCATGCGCGGCTATATGTACGACTTCCTCAAGGGGTTTGCGCCCCACCTGGAGCGTGACGTGGTGGATGCCGCCCTGGCCGCCGGGCCGCGCCACGAGCGGGCACTGTTCGAGGGCATCGAGCTGCCGTTGCGCTAGAGGTGCCGATCATGAAGACGGCCGCCCGGAAGTTCGGGCGGCCGTCCTGCGTTCGACTGGATCAGTGCTGCAGGTGCAGTCCGCACTCGCGCTTGGCCTCGACCTTGGTCGGGTCGAAGTAGTCGAACTCGTTGGGCAGGTCGTGGCGCTGAAGGTAGGTGTGAAGGTCCTTCGCCGTCCAGTTCAACAACGGCGCTATCTTGAGCAGGCCATCGGCGTTGCGGCTGGCTGGGGTCATGCGTGAGCGCTCCGGGGTGTCCTCGGCGCGCAGGGCGGTGAACCAGACGTCCGGCGCCATCTCGCCGAGGGCCCGCTCGAAGGGTTCGATCTTCACTTCCCGGGTAAAGGCGTCGTGGCGCGGGTCGTCGATGCCGGGGAAGGGGCCCTCCAGCGCCTCGCGATGAGCGCGGGTGCGCCGTGGCAGGTAGCTGATCAGGTTGAGGTCGAGGCGGCGCACCAGGGCGTCGGCGAAGCGATAGGTGGCCTCGGTGTTGTAGCCGTGATCCATCCACACCACCGGGATATCCGGCCGCTGGCGGGAGACCAGGTGCAGGATGACAGCCTCGAAGGGGCGGAAGTTGGTGGTGCAGATCGGCCGACTTCCCTGGTCCAGGGCCCAGCGGATCAAGGCTTCCGGGTCCTGGCCGAGGTCGCGGTTGATGATGTCGAGCGTCTCAGTCATGGGGCGTCTCCTGATGCGTATGCCGCCTACCCTAGCCGAGCCGCGGGGGTCGCGCCCAATACCGATTTCTTGCGTTGTTATTACAAAAACAGTGAAAGGTGGCTTCTCCTTATTCCCTTTTGTCTCAAGTCGAGAGTGCCGACATCAGGTGGCGGATCTTGTCCCAGGTCTCCTGATACTCCGCCTCGCCCTCCGAGTCGGCCACCAGGCCGCCGCCCCCCCACAGGTGCAGGCGGCCGCCGTCCGCCACGGCGGTACGGATGGCGATGGAGGTGTCCATGTGGCCACGGGTGTCCATATAGCCGAGGCTGCCGCAGTAGACGCTGCGCCGGCTCGGCTCCAGCTCGTCGATGATCTGCATGGCGCGCACCTTGGGCGCTCCGGTGATGGAGCCACCGGGGAAGGCGCCTGCAAGCAGCTCCAGCGGCGTGCGTCCGTCGGCAAGCGTGCCGGTGACCACGCTGACCAGGTGATGGACGTTGGTGTAGCTCTCCAGGCCGCACAGTTGTGGCACTCGTACCGTGCCGGGGCGACAACTGCGCCCCAGGTCGTTGCGCAGCAGGTCGACGATCATCACGTTCTCGGCGCGATCCTTCAGGCTCCCCTCGAGTTCGGCGGCCAGGCGGGCGTCGCTCCCGGGGGTGTCGCCGCGTGGTCGGGTGCCCTTGATGGGGCGGGTCTCCACCTGGCCATCACGGCACGCCAGGAAGCGTTCCGGTGACAGTGAGAGGATCGCCTGCTCGCCCTGTGCGGAGGGCCAGGCCATGAAGCCAGCATAGGGCGTCGGGGTGGCCGCGCGCAGCCGTCGATAGGCCGCCCACAGGTCGCCTTCGTAGGGCGCGCTGAAGCGCTGGGCCAGGTTGACCTGGTAGCAGTCGCCGGCGCGGATATAGCGCTGCACCGCCTCGAAGCGGTCCAGGTAGGCGTCGCGGTCGAGCTCGGCGGCAAACGGGGCCGTCAGGTGGCAGTCGTTCTCGGCGGCGGGAGCGGTGTTCAGCCACTCGAGAGCCTGGCGGCGGCGCTCGGGAGTGGCCACCAGCCAGGCCTCGCCACGCTGGTGATCCTGGATCAGCGCCCAGTCGTAGAGGCCTACCCGGCTGGCCGGCAGCGCCACGGCGCGGCGGGCACGTTGCCCCACCGGCTCCAGCTGATAGCCGAGGTCATAGCTCCAGTAGCCGATCAGCCCGCCCAGGAAGGGCAGTTCGCTCACCGGCAGCGGCCCGGTCGCGGGGAGTCGCTCGAGCAGCGCCTGCTGGGCGGCAAAGGGGGAGAGGTCCCGAAGCTCCGGCACGCCGTCGACCCGGCCCGCCTCATCCACCTCAAGCATTACCAGCGGGTCGCTCGACAGGATGTCGTAGCGTCCCGCCGGTGCCTCCGGACGGCCACTGTCCAGCAGCACGGCACCGGGCCTTCGGCGCAGGCGCGCGAAGGCGGAGAACGGGGTGGGCCGATAGGGGTGCGGCGTGATCTGGAGTGGTGAGCTCATCGACGGGACGGGCCTATACAGAGGGGGCGCCCATTCTAGGCGCCGAGGGCGCCGCTGTCCTCGTTGCGGGGCGCTTGCGGACTCAACGCTGCCGGCCGCATTGTCGACATCTGGAGCTAGCAAGGCTGGGTTGTCTACAACCAAAGACGTATCGTTCGGCCATGACGCCATGTTGACCCGAGGACGGGCAATGGCTACTCTTCGCTCATCCCATAATTGTCGACAATCATCATGAAGCCAGCCGAAGCCGAATCGTCCAGCCCCGAGGTGCGTACCCTCGCCGAGCGCGTCTTCCAGCAGCTGCAGGATGCCATCGTCCGCGGCGAGATGGCACCCGGCAGCAAGATCACCGAGCCTGGCCTGTCACGCACCTATGGCATCTCCCGTGGACCGCTGCGCGAGGCGATGCGCCGCCTCGAGGCGCACCGCCTGATCGAGCGGGTGCCCCACGTCGGCGCCCGGGTGGTAAAGCTCTCCATGAAGGAGCTGCTCGAGCTGTTCGACGTGCGTGAGGCCCTGGAGAGCATGGCCGCCCGCCTGGCGGCCGAGCACATGACCGCCGAGGAGATCGCCGGGCTGCGCGAGGTGCTCGCGATGCATGAGCGCCAGGCCGACCTCATGAAGGGCGAGGCCTACTTCCAGCGCGAGGGTGACCTGGACTTCCACTACCGCATCGTCCAGGGCAGCCACAATCGCATGCTGGTGACCATGCTCTGCGATGACCTCTATTACCTGGTGCGGCTCTACCGCACCCAGTTCAGCGCCAGTGGCTCTCGCCCCCAGCGCGCTTTCGTCGAGCACCATCGCATCGTCGACGCCATCGAGGCCGGCGACGCCGAGCTCGCCGAACTGCTGATGCGACGCCATGTCAGCGCCTCCCGGGCCAATGTCGTCGATCGCTACGCCGCTTCCCTCAGGGAGCTGGAAGAGACCACTGCCTGACCCCTTACCGGATACCACAGGAGAAACACCATGACCCAGCAGACTCCCGGCGCTCGCTTCCGCGCCGCCCTCGAGGCCAATCGCCCGCTGTCCATCGTCGGTACCATCAACGCCTATACCGCCATGATGGCCGAGCGCGTGGGCCACCAGGCCATCTACCTCTCCGGCGGCGGCGTGGCCAACGCCTCCTTCGGCCTGCCGGACCTGGGCATGACCACCATGAACGACGTGGTCGAGGACGCCCACCGCATCTGCGGCGCCACCGACCTGCCGCTGCTGGTGGACATCGATACCGGCTGGGGTGGGGCCTTCAACATCGCGCGCACCGTCAAGGAGATGCAGCGTGCCGGCGTGGCCGCCGTGCACCTCGAGGACCAGGTCGCCCAGAAGCGCTGTGGCCACCGCCCCAACAAGGAGATCGTCTCCAAGCAGGAGATGGTCGACCGTGTCAAGGCTGCCGCCGATGCACGCCTCGATCCGGACTTCTATCTGATCGCCCGCACCGACGCCTTCCAGAAGGATGGGCTGGATGCCGCCATCGAGCGCTCCCAGGCCTGCATCGAGGCGGGCGCCGACGCCATCTTCGCCGAGGCGGTGCACACCCTCGACGACTATCGTGCCTTCTGCGAGCGCGTCGATGCGCCGATCCTGGCCAATATCACCGAGTTCGGTGCCACTCCGCTGTTCTCCCAGCAGGAGCTGGCCGAGGTAGGCTGCCGCATGGTGCTCTATCCGCTGTCTGCCTTCCGCGCCATGAACGCGGCGGCGCTCAAGGTATACCAGAGCATTCACGACAACGGCCACCAGCGTGACGTGGTCGACTTGATGCAGACCCGTGACGAGCTCTACGACTTCCTCAACTACCACAGCTTCGAGCAGAAGCTCGATGCCCTCTTCGTCGAGAAGGGCAGCGACGCCTGAGACGCGCCCCACACCGGAAACACCATTCAAGAGGAGAGAGAACATGGCTGATAAACCCGTTAGTGGCGCAGGCCTGCGCGGCCAGAGCGCCGGCACCACCGCCCTGTGCACCGTCGGCAAGACCGGCTCGGGCCTCACCTACCGCGGCTTCGACATCAAGGAGCTGGCGGAGAAGGCGAAGTTCGAGGAAGTGGCCTACCTGCTGCTCAAGGGCAAGCTGCCCAACCAGGCCGAGCTCGACGCCTACATCACCAAGCTCAAGGGCCTGCGCGGCCTGCCCGCCGAACTCCGCACCGTGCTCGAGCAGATCCCCAAGGATGCCCACCCCATGGACGTGATGCGCACCGGCGCCTCCATGCTGGGCAACCTGGAGACCGAGCAGAGCTTCGATGAGCAGCAGGACGTCTCCGACCGCCTGCTGGCCGTGCTGCCGTCGATCATCTGCTACTGGTACCGCTTCAGCCACGATGGCGTGCGCATCGAGACCGAGACCGACGACGAGTCGGTGGGTGGCCACTTCCTGCACATGCTGCGCGGCGAGCCGGCTTCCGAGCTGCACGCCCGGGTGATGAACGTCTCGCTGATCCTCTACGCCGAGCACGAGTTCAACGCCTCCACCTTCACCGCACGCGTCTGCGCCTCCACGCTCTCCGACATGCACTCCTGCGTGACCGGCGCCATCGGCTCCCTGCGCGGCCCGCTGCATGGTGGTGCCAACGAGGCGGCCATGGAGATGATCGAGGACTGGAAGTCCGCCGACGAGGCCGAGAGCAAGATCCTCGGCATGCTCGAGCGCAAGGACAAGATCATGGGCTTCGGCCACGCGATCTATCGCGAGTCCGACCCGCGCAACGCGATCATCAAGGAGTGGTCGAAGAAGCTTTCCGAGGACGTCGGCGACAGCGTGCTCTACCCGGTCTCCGAGCGCGTCGAGGCGGTGATGTGGCGCGAGAAGAAGCTGTTCTGCAACGCTGACTTCTTCCACGCCAGCGCCTACCACTTCATGGACATCCCCACCAAGCTGTTCACGCCGATCTTCGTCTGCTCGCGCGTCACCGGCTGGTGTGCCCATGTCTTCGAGCAGCGCGCCAACAATCGCATCATTCGCCCGAGTGCCGACTACATCGGTCCGGAGAAGAGCGAGTGGGTACCGATCGAGCAGCGCGACTGATCGATCGCCGCCCCCGGACGGCCGACCTGGCCGTCCGGCCTTCTTCCCCCTTCTCCGACGCCTGCAAGAGACCCCTCACGCCATGAATACCGACTACCGTAAACCGCTTCCCGGCACCGAGCTGGACTACTTCGACGTGCGTGCGGCCGTCGAGGAGATCCAGCCCGGTGCCTACGACACCCTTCCCTATACCTCGCGGGTACTGGCCGAGCAGCTGGTGCGCCGCTGCGAGCCGGAGATGCTCACCGACTCGCTCAAGCAGCTGATCGAACGTCGTCGCGACCTGGACTTCCCCTGGTACCCGGCCCGGGTGGTGTGCCACGACATCCTCGGCCAGACGGCACTCGTCGACCTGGCCGGCCTGCGTGACGCCATCGCCGAGCAGGGTGGGGACCCCGCCAAGGTCAACCCGGTGGTGCCGACCCAGCTGATCGTCGACCACTCCCTGGCCGTGGAGCATGCCGGCTTCGAGGCGGACGCCTTCGACAAGAACCGCGCCATCGAGGATCGTCGCAACGAGGATCGCTTCCACTTCATCGAGTGGACCAAGACCGCCTTCGAGAACGTCGACGTGATCCCCGCCGGCAACGGCATCATGCACCAGATCAACCTGGAGAAGATGTCGCCGGTGGTGCAGCACCGCGACGGTGTGGCCTTCCCCGACACCTGCGTGGGCACCGACAGCCATACTCCGCATATCGACTGCCTGGGCGTCATCGCCGTCGGCGTCGGTGGCCTCGAGGCCGAGACCGTGATGCTGGGCCGTCCCTCCATGATGCGCCTGCCCGACATCGTCGGCGTGGAGCTGACCGGCAAGCCCAAACCCGGCATCACCGCCACCGATATCGTGCTGGCGATCACCGAGTTCCTGCGCCGCGAGCGCGTGGTGGGGGCGTATCTCGAGTTCTTCGGCGAGGGGGCCAAGACCCTTACCATCGGCGACCGCGCGACCATCTCCAACATGACGCCCGAGTACGGGGCGACTGCGGCGATGTTCTATATCGACGAGCAGACCATCGACTACCTGACGCTGACCGGCCGCGAGCCGGAGCAGGTCGAGCTGGTCGAGACCTACGCCAAGCAGACCGGCCTGTGGGCCGACAGCCTGGCCGGTGCCCAGTACGAGCGGGTGCTGACCTTCGACCTGTCCAGCGTGGAGCGTAACCTGGCGGGCCCCTCCAACCCGCACCGTCGCCTGCCCACCAGCGCCCTGCATGACCGCGGCATCGCCGTGGACTACGACAAAGCCCAGGCGGAGGAGAGGGAGGGCAAGATGCCCGATGGCGCGGTGATCATCGCCGCCATCACCAGCTGCACCAACACCTCCAACCCGCGCAACGTGGTGGGTGCCGCCCTGCTGGCCAAGAAGGCCAATGAACTGGGCCTGACGCGCAAGCCCTGGGTGAAGAGCTCCTTCGCTCCCGGCTCGAAGGTGGCGCGCCTCTACCTGGAGGAGGCCGGGCTGCTGCCGGAGCTGGAGAAGCTCGGCTTCGGCATCGTCGCCTACGCCTGTACCACCTGTAACGGCATGTCCGGGGCGCTGGATCCCAAGATCCAGCAGGAGATCATCGACCGCGACCTCTATGCCACCGCGGTGCTCTCCGGCAACCGCAACTTCGACGGCCGCATCCACCCCTATGCCAAGCAGGCCTTCCTGGCCTCACCGGCGCTGGTGGTGGCCTACGCCATCGCCGGTACCGTGCGTTTCGACATCGAGAAAGATGTGCTGGGTACCGACAAGGACGGCAACCCGGTGACCCTCAAGGACCTGTGGCCCTCCGACGAGGAGATCGATGCCATCGTCGGCGAGTTCGTCAAGCCCGAGCAGTTCAAGCAGGTCTATATCCCGATGTTCGACCTGGACGCGTTCGAGAAGGCCGAGAGTCCGCTCTACGACTGGCGCCCCCAGAGCACCTATATCCGCCGCCCGCCTTACTGGGAGGGCAACATGGCGGCCGTGCGTGAGCTCAAGGGCATGCGGCCGCTGGCGATCCTGCCGGACAACATCACCACCGACCATCTGTCGCCGTCCAACGCCATCATGATGGACAGCGCGGCGGGGGAGTACCTGCACAAGATGGGCCTGCCGGAGGAGGACTTCAATTCCTACGCCACCCACCGCGGCGACCACCTCACCGCCCTGCGGGCCACCCTGGCCAACCCCAAGCTCTTCAACGAGATGGTACGCGACGAGAACGGTGAGGTTCGGCAGGGGTCGCTGGCACGCATCGAGCCGGAAGGCGAGGTAACCCGCATGTGGGAGGCCATCGAGACCTACATGGAGCGCAAGCAGCCGCTGATCGTCATCGCCGGTGCCGACTATGGCCAGGGCTCCTCCCGTGACTGGGCGGCCAAGGGCGTGGCGCTGGCCGGGGTCGAGGCGATTGTCGCCGAGGGTTTCGAGCGCATCCACCGCACCAACCTGATCGGCATGGGCGTGATGCCGTTGCAGTTCAAGGAGGGCACCACCCGTCACACCCTGCAGCTCGACGGTACCGAGACCTATGACGTCGAGGGCAAGCCGGCGCCGGGCGCGACCCTGGAGCTTGTCATCCACCGCAAGACCGGCGAGGTCGATCGCGTACCGGTGACCTGCCGCCTGGATACCGCCGAGGAAGTCACCATCTACTCCGCCGGCGGCGTGCTGCAGCGCTTCGCCAAGGACTTCCTGGAGTCATCGGAGGTGGCGAGCGCATGAGCCAGGTTCCTCAGATCCGGATCCCCGCCACCTATATGCGTGGCGGGACCAGCAAGGGTGTGTTCTTCAAGCTGACCGACCTGCCCGAGGCCGCGCAGGTGCCGGGTGAGGCTCGCGACCGCCTGCTGATGCGGGTGATCGGCAGCCCCGACCCCTACCAGAAGCAGATCGACGGCATGGGCGGGGCCACCTCGAGCACCAGCAAGACGGTGATTCTCTCGAAGAGCGAGAGCCCCGACCACGACGTGGACTACCTGTTCGGCCAGGTCTCCATCGACAAGGCCTTCGTCGACTGGAGCGGCAACTGCGGCAACCTTTCCGCGGCGGTGGGGCCCTTCGCGATCAGCAATGGCCTGGTGGACCCGGCGCGCATTCCCGAGAACGGCGAGGCCGAGGTGCGCATCTGGCAGGCCAATATCGGCAAGACCATCGTCTCCCGGGTGCCGATCCGGGACGGCGAGGTGCAGGAGACCGGTGACTTCGAGCTGGACGGGGTGACCTTTCCAGCCGCCGAGGTGCCGGTGGCCTTCAAGGACCCGGCGGACGGCGAGGGTGCCATCTTCCCCACCGGCAACCTGGTGGATGAGCTGGAGGTGCCCGGTGTTGGGACCCTCAAGGCGACCCTGATCAACGCCGGCATCCCGACCGTCTTCCTGAATGCGGACGAACTCGGCTATACCGGTACCGAGCTGCAGGAGGCAATCAACGGCGACGCCGCGGCGCTGGAGAAGTTCGAGACCATTCGCGCCCATGGGGCGGTGAAGATGGGGCTGATCAAGGAGGTGGCCGAGGCCGCGGCCCGCCAGCACACCCCCAAGGTGGCCTTCGTGGCGCCGCCGGCAGACTACCTCGCCTCCAGCGGCAAGCAGGTGAAGGCCGATGATATCGACCTGGTGGTGCGCGCGCTCTCCATGGGCAAGCTGCACCACGCCATGATGGGCACCGCAGCAGTGGCCATCGCCTCTGCCGCGGCCATCGAGGGCACCCTGGTCAACCTGGTCGCGGGTGGTGGCAAGCGTAACGCCGTCACCTTCGGGCACCCCTCGGGCAGCCTGCGGGTCGGAGCCGAGGCGAGCCTGGTGGATGGCCGCTGGGTGATCGACGAGGCGGTGATGAGCCGCAGTGCCCGGGTGCTGATGGAGGGCTGGGTTCGCGTCCCCGGCGACAGTTTCTAGGGCCTGCCTGCTCAGGGGCCTGCTGAAAGATAAAGACGCCCCGGGTCCCAGGACCCGGGGCGTCTTCTATAGTGAGGGTCACGCATCAAGGGCGTTTGCTCGACAAGGTGACAGGAGAAGTTCATGAGTACCGTTGAAGCCAACGTGCGGCCGGATTACGACGCCGAGCTGCAGAAGATCGCCGACTATGTGCTGGGCTACCGTATCGAGAGCGATGAGGCCTGGAACACCGCGCGGCTCTGTCTGATGGATACCCTGGGTTGCGGCATGCTGGCGCTGCGTTTTCCCGAGTGCACCAAGCACCTCGGCCCGCTGGTGGAAGGCACCGTGGTGCCCCATGGTGCCCGGGTGCCCGGCACCTCCTTTCGTCTGGATCCGGTGAAGGCGGCCTGGGATATCGGCGCCATCGTGCGCTGGCTCGATTACAACGACACCTGGCTGGCTGCGGAGTGGGGACACCCCTCGGACAACCTGGGGGCCATCCTGGCCGTGGCCGACCACCTCTCCCAGAAGCGAGTGGCCCAGGGCGAGGCGCCACTTACGATGCGCGACGTCCTCGAGGCGATGATCATGGCCCACGAGATCCAGGGGGTGCTGGCGCTGGAGAACTCCTTCAACCGGGTGGGGCTCGACCATGTGGTGCTGGTCAAGGTGGCCTCCACGGCGGTGGCGGCGAGGATGCTCGGTGCCGATCGCGAGCAGCTGCTCTCGGCACTCTCCCACGCCTGGGTCGATGGCCAGAGCCTGCGCACCTATCGTCATGCGCCAAACGCCGGGTCACGCAAGAGCTGGGCGGCGGGGGATGCCACCTCCCGGGCGGTGCGCCTGGCGGACATCGCGCTGCGCGGCGAGATGGGCGTCCCCGGTGCGCTCAGCGCCCCCCAGTGGGGCTTCTATGACGTACTGTTCAGCCATACCAACCGCGATCTGGCCACCAAGCCCGAGGGGGAGCGCCGCTTCCGATTCCAGTGCGATTTCGGCAGCTACGTGATGGAGAACATCCTCTTCAAGCTCTCCTTCCCGGCGGAGTTCCATGCCCAGACGGCTTGTGAAGCGGCGGTGACCCTGCACCCCGAGGTGAAGGGGCGAATCGACGAGATCGAGCGGGTCGTGATCACCACGCATGAATCAGCAATCCGTATCATCTCCAAGGAGGGCGACCTGGCCAACCCGGCGGATCGTGACCACTGCCTGCAGTACATGACCGCGGTGCCTCTGATCCTCGGCGAGCTGACCGCCGAACACTACGAGGATGACTTCCACGCCGCACACCCCGAGATCGATGCCCTGCGGGCGAAGATGGAGGTGGTGGAGGAGCCGCGCTATACGCGTGACTATCTGGATCCCGACAAGCGATCCATCGCCAACGCCATCCAGGTCTTCTTCACCGATGGCACCTCTACCGACCAGGTCGCCGTGGAGTACCCCATCGGCCATCGGCGGCGGCGTGAGGAGGGTATCCCGGTGCTGGAGGCCAAGTTCCGGCGCAACCTCGAGACGCGCTTCCCACGCTCGCGCAGCGAGAAGATTCTGGCGCTTTGCCAGGACGCGCAGCGCCTGCAGATGACCCCGGTCCATCGCTTCATGGACCTGCTGGTGATCTAAAGGCGCAGGAAGCGACATGCTCTCAAGCGGGGCCATGGCCCCTGGCGTGTAACTGGACTACATTTTTCTCTGTAGGGGCTTGCACCCTACCGGGGAAAGCCGTAAAGTACGCATCCGCTGCCGGCGACGGGCACACGTTGCAGGCGGTGGAGGTGGCAGAAGTGATTGTTCTGCATGGATTATTTTCGAAGCAGGTCGAATTGCTTCGAAACATTCCGATTGACAATCACGGCACGTTCGGTAGAATGTGCGCCACTGGATTCGCAGCCATCTCGGCAGTAAGAGATGGGCGGTCAGCGGAAACACGGACGGGATGCAGCGCATCGCCAACCACCGCTTGACACGCTGACGCGAATCGGTAGAATACGCCTTCCTCGCAGGGCGCTGGCGACACGGAGTTCGCTCCGGCCGGCAGCAAGCGAGACGCTTCACTCGACAGGGTTCGAAGCCGCTCTTTAACAATCGATCAGGTAATTCATGTGGGCGCTTGTCGATGGCTCGGTGATCCATATCATTGAACCATCAAGGAAAGCGACTCGTCATAGATCTTCGGATCTATTTGAGAACGTTTGAACCTTGAGCCAAGTTTGGTGCTACTTCAAGCACTTATGATCTTAAACTGAAGAGTTTGATCATGGCTCAGATTGAACGCTGGCGGCAGGCCTAACACATGCAAGTCGAGCGGAAACGATGGAAGCTTGCT
>NZ_JAJSPA010000021.1:0-66262 GCF_021282295.1 Halomonas sp. G15
CCGTAAGCGTGCTTATCAACGACAATTACAAGGAGGAAAAGCTGGGTCGTCGGACTGACGACAACTACCCCACCCAACCGGCCATTTTAATTGTCGCCAAGCGGCCAAAGTAGTTGACGTCGCATAGCCTACAGCGTGACCTGCCGGCGCCGGACCCGACACGGCTGCGTCGCCTGATGATGGACGAGTTCGCCCTCCACAAGGGGCACCGCTACGCCACGGTGATTGCGTGTGCCGACTCCCAGCAGGTGGTGTGGATCGGCGAAGGTCGCTCCCGGGAGGCGATCCGCCCGTTCTTCGAATGGTTGGGTGATGCGCGACAGCAGATCGAGGCCGTCGCCATGGACATGAACGCGTCTTTCGATCTCGAAGTGAAGGACCAGTGCCCCAACGCCGAGGTGGTCTACGACCGCTTCCATGTCGTGGCCAAGTACGGGCGTGAAGTGATGGACCGGGTGCGTGTCGATCAGGCCAACCAGCTGCGCGATGATAAGGCGGCCCGCAAAGTGATCAAAGGCAGCCGCTGGCTGTTGCTGCGCAATCAGGACAATCTCAAGCCTGAGCAGGCGGTGAAGCTGGAGGAGCTGCTGGCTGCCAATGCCTCACTGACCAAGGTCTACCTGCTCAAGGACCAGCTCAAGACGCTGTGGTTTGCCGATGACGAGGCAACTGCCCGCCATGGCTGGCGAGAGTGGGCCGGCATGGCGTTGAGCAGCGGCATCGACGCCTTGGTGCGTTTCACCAAGAAGCTGGAGCCTTACCTGGATGGCATCGTGTCCAGTGCTCGCCACCGGCTAAACACCAGCGTGCTGGAGGGCATGAACAACCGGATCAAGGTCATCAAGCGGATGGCCTATGGGTACCGCGACACGGAATACTTCTTCCTGAAGATCCGTGCCGCGTTTCCCGGCAAAATGCGATGAACCTGAAGTTGTCGAGGTCCAGGAACATCAGCGCGCCGAAGCGACCGTTGCGGTAGCTGTCACGCAGCACCCCCTCCAGGCGGTCCATGAGCAGGCGACGGTTGGGTAGCCCGGTCAGGGAGTCGAAGAAGGCCAGCTGGTGGATCTCCTGCTCGGCCGCCTTGCGCTCGGTGAGATCGCTGAAGGTGGCCACGTAGTGGGTCAGCTCGCCCTCGGCATTGCGCACCGCGCTGATGGTCAGCCACTCGGGGAACACCTCGCCGTTGCGCCGACGGTTCCAGATCTCGCCCTGCCAGCTGCCGTGGCGCGACACGCTGTCCCACAGCCCCGCATAGAAGGCATCGTCGTGCAGTCCGGAGCTGAGCAGTCGCGGGTTCCTGCCCAGCACCTCCTCCTCGGCATAGCCGGTGATGCGGGTAAAGGTGTCGTTGACACGCAGGATGATGCCCTCGGCATCGGTGATCAGCATCCCCAGGTGGGTCTCGAAGGCGGTGGCGGCGATGCGCAGCTGGGCCTCGGTGGCCCGCTCCTCGGAGACGTCGCGTACCACCGCCAGGGCTCCGCCGGCGTCCGGGCCGCGGGTGCCCAGGGCACTCAGCACCGAGCGAAAGTGGCGCCACTCGCCGCCGATCTCCAGCCGGTAGTCGTACTCCACAGGCCCACCGCCGTCACGCAACTCCGCGAAGGCCGCGGCAAGCTGCTCGGCGAGGTCTACCGGCAGCGCCTCGCGATAGTGGCGCCCGATGAGGTCACGCGAGTCGAGCAGCAGCTCGCTGGGGTCGGGCGCATGCACGAAGACGAAGCGCCCCGTGCCGTCGAACACGAAGATCATGTCCTGGATCGAGCCCACCAACGCCTGGAGTCGCGCCTCGCGAGACTGGCTCTCGCGGCGCGCCTGCTCCCGCTCGGCGACGCGCTGGCGCACCTCGCCCTCCAGCAGCAGCCGGTTGAGGTAGTGGCGCAGCACCAGGCCGCCGAGGCCGATCACCGTCCCGGCGATCGCCAGGCGCAGCCAGAGCCGGTGCATCCAGCCCGTCAGCACCGTCGAGACCTCCTCGCCGATCACCGCCACGAAGGGCAGCTCGCCGACACGACGCATGGTGTAGTAGCGATCCTCGCCATCCAGGGGCGAGTCGGTACGAAAGCTGTCACGCTGCTGGCCGCTGTCGATGAAGGCGCGGGTCAGGGGTTCCGAAATCTGCTCGCCCAGTACCTCGAGGGGGTCTTCCCCACCGAAGACGGGACGCCGGGCGATCAGCTGCATCTGGGTATCGATGATGGCGGTGCTCTGCCCCGCCGCCAGGCTCAGGCGATCCAGGGCATGGGAGAAGGCCGAGAGCTCGAGCTCGGCGCTGACGATGCCGCCACCGGCCAGGCGCTGGGCATGCACCACCCGGAACTCCTCGACGAAGTGCGACCAGAACAGCGGCGTGATGAGCCGTTCACCCGCCGGCGCCTGCAGCAGGTCACGGTGATAAGGTAGCCCGCCCAGCGCATAGCCCGGTGGATAGGCGTCGCGGGAGGAGACCAGGACCCGTCCCTGGCTATCCAGCACGCTGATCCTGTCGAGAAAGGGCAGTTCATCACTCAGCGCGGCCAGCCAGCCCCCCAGCTCGGCCGGGAGTTCGTTGCCCTCGATCCGCGCCGACACGCTGGCCAGCAGCGCCTCGCTGGCGGAGAAGGTGCTGGTCACCCACTCCGCCACCAGGTCGGCCCGGGCCGCGGTGCGCTCCTCGGCGGCCCGGGTATCGCGACGAAACTGTTCGAGCATCAGGGAGCCGAGCACCACCAGCATCAACAGCACACCGCCTACGTAGACGGCGACGGCACGGCGCCTGTCGCGGTGGATATCGTGCGCAGCATCGGGTAGCGCCAGGTCCGGAGAGTGCGGCATGCTGATGGCAATCCCTGCTGAGTGGGTGAATCCTGCCGTTCGTGTAGGTAGTGTAACCACTTATACAAGGCTGTGCCGGTAGAAGCATCACTACCCGCCGCCACTCGGAGCATCCTGCCCCCATGGAAGAGGTCACCCGCCATTTCATCGACGCCAACCAGCCGCTGATCCGCCTGGCGGTGGCCCTGCTGCTGGGGTCGCTGATCGGCATCGAGCGCGGCTGGGTAGCCCGCGAACAGAAGTCCGGCGAGCGCATCGCCGGCATCCGCACCCACGCCCTGGTGGGGCTGCTCGGCGGGCTGGCCGCCCTGCTCTCCACCACGGTGAGCGCCTGGGCGTTCCCGCTGGTGTTCCTGGCGGTGGCGGGCATCGCCCTGGTGGCGTGGCGGGCGCGGCTGGCCGAAGCCGAGGACTATAGCATCACCGGTCTGGTGGGACTGCTGCTGACCTTCTGCTTCGGCGCCGTGGCGGTGGAGGTGGACCCGGCCCTGGCCACCGCCTGTGCCGTGGCCACGGCGGTGATCCTCGACAACAAGCGCGAGATCCACGGCCTGCTCTACAAGCTGCAGGCCCACGAGCTCGACGCCGGCCTCAAGCTGCTGGTGATCAGTGCGGTGATGCTGCCGCTGCTGCCGGACCGTGCCATGGGCCCCGGCGGCGCGCTCAATCCCTACGAGATCTGGTGGATGGTGGTGCTGATCGCCGCGGTCTCCTTCGTCGGCTACTTCGCCATTCGCGTAGGCGGCGCCGAGAAGGGCATCCTCTTCACCGGCCTGTTCGCCGGGCTCAGCTCCTCCACCGCCCTGACCCTGCACTTCGCGCGCCAGTCGCGGCTGGCTCCGGGGCTCTCACCGATGCTGGCCGCCGGCATCCTGATCGCCTGCGGCACCATGTTCCCCCGCATCCTGCTCTACGCCGCGGTGATCAGCCCCGGCCTGATCCCGGCCCTGCTGCTGCCGATCACGCTGATGGGCCTCTCCCTCTACCTGCCGGCGCTGTACCTGTGGCGCCACCACCGCGGCGACGGTGCGATCCACCAGCCGGTGGCAGGGCAGAATCCGCTGGAGCTGCGCACGGCGCTGTTCTTCGGTGCCCTGCTGGCGGTGATCATGCTGCTGGGTGAGTGGCTGCGCGGGTGGCTAGGCGACGCCGGCATCTACCTGTTGGCCACCACTTCGGGGATCGCCGACGTCGACGCCATCACCCTGTCGCTGACCCGCATGTCGCTGGATGCCATCGCCCCGGACACCGCGGTGCTGGGGATCATCCTCGCCGCGGCCACCAACAATCTGGTCAAGGCGGGGCTGGCCGGCGCCTTCGGCACACGCCGCACCGCCTGGCGGGTAGGCGTGCCGATGCTCGCCTCCCTGGGCATCGGCCTGGCGGTCGCCTGGCTGGTCTGAGCCACCCGCTTCCCCGCCGGGAGTGGCCTTAGCCCCCCTCCACGCCGGCCAGCGCCTGGGCTGGCCGGGCACCCAGGCGGCCGACTTCGTCGCGGCCACGTAGCGTCAGGTCCGTGACGAAGCGAAACTGCTGGCGCGGGTCCACGGGGTAGGCGCGGATCTTGTAATGGGTGCCCCACGGATGCTCCTTGGCCACCACGGCGATGGGCCGGTCGAACTTGAGATAGGGGCTGGTCAGCGCCACGTCGCGCAGCGCCTCCTCCACCCGCGCGGCATCGTGATCGGGATGCAGGTAGAAGTCGGCCACGCACTGCAGGCTGTCGCCACCGTTGTTGGCATTGCTGATCGGCGCATTCCAGATCTTGAGGTGGGGGATACTGACCAGGTTGTCGTCGGGGGTGACCACTTCGATGGTGCGCATGCCCACATGGGTGACCTCGCCGTAGACCCCCTCGATCTCCACCCAGTCCCCCGGGCGATAGGGCATCTCTACCGCCGCCACCACCCCGGCGATCAGGCTACTGACGTAGTCCTTGAGGGCGAAGCCGATGGCCAGCCCCACGGCGCCGAGCAGGGCGATCATGTTCTGCAGCGAGGGATCGATGACGATGGGCACCGCCATGGAGATGGCGACGATCAGGATCGCCAGGCGCACCAGCGGCACCAGGGCAAAGACCCGGAAGCGATGCTGGCCATGCAGCCGGTTGGCGGCCCAGTTGAGCCCCTTCTGGCTCACCACGATCAGCAGGATCGCCCCCGCCGCCAGCAGCGCAAGCTCCACCAGGGCCGCCGTATCCAGCTTGTTGAACAGTTGCGAGTAGTCGTCGGCGTTATCCATCACCAGGCTCCTTACAGGGCATCCACCAGATAGGTACGCTCCTCGAGCAGGCGCCGCACGCTCATGTAGCCCAGCGGGGCCACCCGCCAGCGGCCGTCAGCGCAGCTCACCACACCGCGCCGCTGCAGCTGGCGCAGGCCGGAGAGCGCCCGGGCATGGGAGAACGGCAGCACCTCGGGCAGCAACGCCTCGTCGAGGCCACCGTGCAGCAGCAGGGCGTGGAGCAGCAGCACCGACTCCTCGCCGACCTCGCCGGGCAGGGTGGCCTCGTCGAGGGTCTCGGCCAGCCACAGGGTATCCGGGGCCTCCCCCTCCGGCGCCTCGTCGCACAGCCTGGCCCGCCAGTAGTGCCAGGCCAAGCCCAGCTGACCGCGGCAGTGGGCGGCCAGCTCGCGAAGCTCACGGCTGGTCGAGGCCTCATCACCATCAGCCAGCACCGGCTCGCCGCTGCCCACGGCGAGAATCGCCGGCGGTTCGCCTTCCGTGCGCGCCGCCGCGGCCCGGGTGGTGGCAGCCAGGTAGCGGGTGAGGCGCTCGCCGTCGAAGGCCTGCAGGGTCACCGCCGCGGACTCGGGCAGCGCCAGGGCATGCTGCAGGTAGGCCCAGGTCCAGCTGTCGCAGCCGATCACCCCGCGCCCCAGGCGCCCGGTGAGAGCAGCCTCGAGGAAGTTGCGCAGCCCGGCGAGAGATGTCGCCTGGCGCAGGAAGCCCCGCTCCAGCCGCGGTATCACCCAGGCGTGCGCCGACGGTGCCGGTGACCAGGGCATCTCGCCGGCCAGCAGTGCTCCTGCCGCCGGCTCGGGCAGCAGGCGCGCCCCATTCAATCGCGCCCAGGCCTCCACCAGCTCGGCATGGCCGTCCGCGGGGGCACCCACCAGCAGGGTGACCGGCCCCGCCGACTCGCCGGCCTCGGCAAAGTAACGGGCCAGAGCCAGGGCACCCGGCTGCCAGTCGATGGGCGGCGCCAGGTTGGCCAGGCGCACCCGGGGCAGCCGCTGGAGCTGCGCCTCATCCCGCGCCGGCTCCTCGCCCGCCTCGCTGCCCAGCGTCAGCCAGCGCCCCAGGGCCTGCCAGCGGCGCCGCGCCTGGCTGGCCTGGGACGCCCTGGGCAGCTCCCGCTGCTCGAGGGGCACCACTTCCCACAGCGGGCGCTCCCGCTCCTCGTCCTGCGCCATCGCGCGCCTTCCCCGATTCACCGTCGATGAGCTGACCATAGCACGCCCCGGGCGGGGCGCCGAGACGACGACGCCCGCCGCGGCAGGGCCGGGCGGGCGTCGTGGGCAACGATGCGGATGTCGGCTACCAGGTCAGGCAGATCTTGCCGAAGTGGCGGCCGGACTCCTGGTGGCGGAAGGCATCGGCGATCGACTCCAGCGGGAACTCGCGGTCGATCACCGGGCGCAGTTCGCTGGCGTCAAGGGCGCGGATCATCTCCCGCTGGTGGCGGCGGCTGCCGACGATCAGCCCCTGCAGCCTGGCCTGCTTGGCCATCAGCTTGGCGGTAGGGATCTCCCCCTCGCGACCGGTCAGGATGCCGATCAGGGCGATATGCCCACCGATGCGCACCGCCTCGATGGACTGCGGCAGGGTGCCGGGGCCGCCCACCTCGACCACATGGTCGACGCCCGCGCCGCCGGTCAGCGCCTTGACGGTCTTGCCCCAGGCGGGATCCTCGCGGTAGTTGATGGTGTGCTCGGCGCCCATCTCGCGCAGCCGCGCCAGTTTCTCGTCGGACGACGAGGTGGCGATCACCCGCGCGCCCATCAGGCGAGCAAACTGCAGGGCGAAGATCGACACCCCGCCGGTGCCCAGCACCAGCACCGTATCGCCGGCCTTGAGGCCGCCGTCCACCACCAGGGCGCGCCAGGCGGTGAGCCCGGCGGTGGTCAGGGTGGCCGACTCGGCGTGGGACCAGCCCGCCGGCTGGTGGGTGAAGGCACTGGCCGGCGCCACCACCCGCTCCCGGGCGTAGCCCTGCACGCCATCGCCGGGGGTGGTGGCGAAGTTGCCCAGCCGCGCCGGGCCCTCCTGCCAGGGCGGGAAGAAGGTGGAGAGCACGGCGTCGCCCGCCGCGAACTCATCGACGCCCTCGCCCACCGCCTCGACCACGCCGGCGCCGTCGGACATGGGGATGCGGCCGTCATCCACGGGGATCATCCCGGCCACCACGGCGTAGTCATGGAAGTTCAGCGAGCTGGCGTGCAGGCGCACGCGGATCTCGCCGGGGCCAGGCTCGCCCGGCGCCTCATGGTCACCAAGCTGCAGGTTATCGAGCCCACCCGGGCTCTTCAGGGTCACGACTTTCATGTTCGCTCCTCGTTGCTGGAATCGATGGCAAGCCTCGGCAGCCTGACACAGGGATGCGGGCGATGCCCGCCAAGATCAACCCGCGAGCTCGTGCAGCCGCCAGTCGTTATCGGTGAGCGCCTCGCCGCCCCGCGGGGTGACGCGCACGGTGTCGCTCAGGCCGATGCCCCACTGCCCCGGCAACCGCAGGCAGAGCGGCAGGTGGAAGACCATGTCCTCGGCGAACTCGCGGGTCTGGCCGCGGGCGATGTAGCCGGTACCCTCCACCCAGCTGGGCGGGAACTGGGCGCCCACCGCATAGCCGAACACCCCGGAGAAGAACACGCTCTCGGCATGGGGCGCCAGCACCGCCTCGGCGGCCCGGGCGGCATCATCGAAGCGGTTGCCGGGGCGCATCGCGGCGCTCAGCGCCTCGAATATCTCGCGGCACACATCGCGCAGCGCCTGCATCTCCGGCGTGGCCCGGCCGGCCACGGCGGTGCGCATCATCGGCGCGGTGTAGCGCTGGAAGGCCGCGCCGAACTCCAGGAACACCGGGTCGCCCGCTTCGATCACGCGGCGCTTGTGATTGACGTGGATGATGCTGATACGCCGCCCGCTGGTGACGATGGGTTGCAGGCTCATGAACTCGCTGCCCGCCGCCAGCAGCGCCCGGCTGCCTTCCGCGGCGACGTCGTTGTCGGTGACGCCCGGCGCGATCACCGCCTCTGCGGCGGCGAGGCCGGCCGCGGTGATCCGTGCACTCTCGCGCAGACAGTCGAGCTCCGACGGCGTCTTGACGATACGGATGGCATCGAGCAGCGCCCCGCCGTCATCGCGGAAGCACTCGGCCCCCAGCCGCGCCTGCAGTTCGCGGATGACACCGAAACGCAGCCCGGCCCCGAAGAGGTCCATGCCGATGGCGCGGTATGGCGAGAGGATCTCGGCCAGCGGCGCGATCACCTCCTCGATGCCCTCCCAGCGGTAGCCCAGGATCTCGTCCACCGCGGCGGTGACCACCGCGGGGCCGGTCTCGATGGAAGGCACCTGCAGCACCCGCCGCTCGGCGCTGACCACCAGGGCGGTGTGCACCGACACCTCGAAGGTGTGATAGCCGGTGAGGTAGAAGATATCCGCCGGGTCGGTGAGCAGCAGGGCATCGAGGCCGGCGGCCTGCATGGCGGCGTGCACCCGGGCCAGGCGGGCGGTGAACTCCGCGCGGGGGAACGGCAGCTCTCTGCCGCCCAGGGCGCCGGCCAGGGCGTGACGATAGGCGTGATGGTCCATGGGGCCTCCGGAGCCGGATGGTGACTCCCGGAGTGTAGCCATGACGGGGGTCATGCAGGACGGAAAATAGCCCTGTTCCCGCCCCCTTGGGTTTCGTAGAATCCAGCCACATCACATGTTGAACGCAACGGGACAACGATATGGGTAGGGCCTTCCAGAACCGCAAGGAATCCATGGCCAAGACGGCCGACGCCAAGACCAAGGTGTACAGCAAGTATGGCCGGGAAATCTACGTGGTCGCCAAGCAGGGCGGCACCGACCCCGCCGGCAACCTGAGCCTGCGGGGGCTGATCGAGCGCGCCAAGAAGGACCAGGTGCCCTCTCACGTCATCGACAAGGCGCTGGACAAGGCCAGCGGCGTGGGCGGTGAGGACTTCTCCCCGGCCCGCTATGAGGGCTTCGGCCCGGGCAACGTGATGGTCATCGTCGACTGCCTGACCGACAACCCCAACCGTACCTTCGGCGACGTGCGTGGCTGCTTCACCAAGACCAAGAGCAAGATCGGCACCCCAGGCAGCGTCAGCCACATGTTCGACCACTGCGCCATCCTGGCCTTCCAGTGCGGCGATGAGGAAGCGGCGCTCGAGGCGCTGATGGAGGCCGATGTCGACGTCACCGACATCGAGAACGAGGCGGGACAGATCACCGTCTTCGCCCCGCATACCGAGTACGCCAAGGCCAAGCAGGCGCTGCTCGACGCCTTCGGCGAGCTCGACTTCGAGATCGACGAGATCCAGTTCGTGCCCCAGGCCACGACCCCGCTTGAGGGCGACGACGTGGCCATGTTCGAGAAGCTGGTCGACGCCCTCAACGACTGCGACGACGTGCAGAACGTCTTCCACAGCGCCGAACTCCCCGAGGATTGAGGGGCCTGCGGGAGTCCCCTACTCCACGGTGATGGTGATGACCTCGGAGGTCACCGGCGGGTCGAAGCTCACATGCCGGTGGTCCATGAACAGCAGTTGCAGCTCATGCTCGCCCGGCTCCAGCTCCAGCATGGTCTCGGTCTGGCCGCCGCCGAAATGGCGCATGCCGTCGTTGGCCGGCAGCGGCTGGTCGAGATCCACTTCATCCAGCGGCGTGTCCACCAGCAGATGGTGGTGGCCGGTGCCCTCGGCCTGGGTGCCGGCGGGGGCCACGCCCATGCCCCTGAGCCCCATGCGCACGGTCACCGGGCCGGAGAGGGTCGCACCCTCCTCGGGCGACAGGAAGTAGACCTCGGCCCCCTCCGGGGCTGCGACGCGCTCCATCTGGGCCAGGGCCGGACCG
The DNA here is from genome assembly GCF_021282295.1 of Halomonas sp. G15. Taxonomy (NCBI): domain Bacteria; kingdom Pseudomonadati; phylum Pseudomonadota; class Gammaproteobacteria; order Oceanospirillales; family Halomonadaceae; genus Halomonas; species Halomonas sp. G15. Next base: position 9,901 of record NZ_JAJSPA010000021.1, read on the forward strand.
CCCAGCAGCATGCCGCCCGCCAGGGCCAGGCCCGCTATCCACTTGCTCATTGCCGTCTCCTCGTCGTTGTCCGGGGGGGCGCCCGCGGCGGGCGACACTCGCCTACAGCGTAGTCGAGCCGGGCTCGCCGAGCGAAGCGAGTTCCAGCCTCAGCTCAGCGTCCCTTCTGGGACTCGTGCCACTCAGCGGCGGCCTCCTCAACACCGGGCTCGTCGCTACGGTTGAGGGCCGCCTGACGCTGGGCCTCCTCGTCGCGCACGTCGTCGATCACCGTCATCAGCTCGTCGACATCGACGGGGGTGGTGTCGTGCACGAAGCGGCCGGTGAGACGGCTCTCCGGATGCAGCTCACCGGCTTCATAGAGCGCCCAGATCTCCTTGCCGTAGTCCGTGGCCAGCAGCTCCGGGGCGAAGCGCCCGAAGTAGCGGCGCATGTTGTCCACGTCGCGCTCGAACATCCACTCGGCGCTGTTGTTGCCGGCGGCGTCCACCGCCTGGGGCAGGTCGATGATCACCGGGCCGTCGGCGGCCAGCAGCACGTTAAACTCGGAGAGGTCGCCGTGGATCAGGCCGGCACACAGCATCTTGACCACATCGGCCAGGATCTTGGCATAGTGCTCGCGGGCCTCCTCGGCGCTCAGGGTCACGTCGTCCAGGCGCGGGGCGGTGAGGCCCTCGGCATCGCTGATCATCTCCATCAGCAGCACGCCATCGATGAAGCCGTAGGGCCTGGGCACCCGCACATCCGCCGCGGCCAGCCGGTAGAGGGCATCCACCTCGGCGTTGAGCCAGGCCTGCTCCTGCTCCTTCTGACCGTAACGGGTCTTCTTGGCCATGGCCCGCGAGCGGCGGCTGTTGCGCCCGCGACGCCCCTCCTGATACTGCACGGCCTGCTTGAAACTGCGCTGCTTGGCCTCCTTGAAGACCTTGGCGCAGCGTCGCTCCCCATGGGAGCGCACCACGTAGACCTGGGCCTCCTTGCCGCTCATCAGCTGGCTCTCGACCGCCTCGATCAGGCCGTCGTCCACCAGCGGCTGCAAGCGCTTGGGTATCTTCATCTATCCTCCCGGTAGTGCCGAACCGTATTGCCGATTCGGTTCAGCGGCTGATGCGCCGGGCGCGAAAGCTGCGCCCCTTGATTCGGCCGTTCACCAGACGCTCCAGGGCCTGGTCGGCCACCTCGCGCCGCACGGCCACGTAGGCACTGTTGGCCAGCACCTTGATCCTGCCCACCTGGTCACCGGCCAGCCCCGCCTCGCCGGTCAGCGCACCGAGGATGTCACCGGGGCGCACCTTCTGCTTCTTGCCGCCACCGATCTGCATGGTCGTCATGGGGGCCACCACGGGCTCCCGGGAGAGCACCGAGCGCGGCGGCAGGCTGGCCTCCTCGAGGGGCTCGCCGAGGAAGTCGGTGAGGCGCGCCAGCCGGTACTCCTCGCCCTGGCCGACCAGGGTGCAGGCGATCCCCGCGCTGCCGGCCCGGCCGGTGCGCCCGACGCGGTGCACGTGCACATCCAGGTCCCGGGCGATGTGGTAGTTGAACACCGCATCCAGCTCGGCGATATCGAGCCCACGGGCGGCCACGTCGGTGGCCACCAGGATCGAGGCGCTGCGGTTGGCGAACAGCACCAGCAGCCGGTCGCGGTCGGGCTGCTCCAGGTCGCCGTGCAGCGCCAGGGCGCTGAAGCCTGCCGCATTCAGCGCCTGGGCCACCTCGTCGGTCTCGCGCTTGGTATTGCAGAACACCACGCTTGCGGCCGGGCGCAGGTGCAGCAGCAGCCGGCACAGCCCCTCCAGGCGCGCTTCGTCGCCGTCGGCGACCCGGTAGACCCGCTCGTGGATGCTGCTGGCGTCATGAGTCTCGGCCACCTCCACCGTCACCGGGTCGCGCATCAGCGCCGCGGCCACGGGGCGTACGGTGTCGGAGAAGGTAGCGCTGAACAGCAGCGTCTGACGGCGGGCAGGGGTCTCGGCGACGATCGCCTCCAGGCTCGCCTGGAAGCCCATGTCGAGCATGCGGTCGGCCTCGTCCAGCACCAGGGTCGCGAGTCCGCCAAGCGCAAGCGAGCCCTTGCGCAGATGCTCCTCCACCCGGCCCGGGGTGCCCACCACGATATGCGCACCGTGCTCCAGCGAGGCCAACTGCGGGCCGAAGGGAGCGCCGCCGCACAGGGTCAGCACCTTGACGTTGGGCAGGCTGCGCGCCAGCCGGCGCAGCTCGCCGGCCACCTGGTCGGCCAGCTCCCGCGTCGGGCAGAGCACCAGCCCCTGCACACGGAAGCTCGAGAGCTCAAGCCGCGAGAGCAGCCCCAGGCCGAAGGCGGCGGTCTTGCCGGAGCCGGTCTTCGCCTGGGCGATCACGTCGTGGCCGGCCAGGATCGGTGGCAGGCTCTCGGCCTGGATCGGCGTCATGGCGGTGAAGCCCAGCGAGGCGAGGTTGTCGAGCAGCTCCGGCGCCAGCGGCAGCGCGGCGAAGGAGGCGTCGGAAGGGGTATCGGACAAGGGAACATCCTGCAGAAAGGGGCAGCCAGGCATAGCAGGCGAGCCAGGGTCGTAAGCGAGCGACGGCGAGGGCCGAGCGGCATGCGCCGGGAAAGCGGGAGAATGGAAGGCCTGCAGGATAACAGAAAGCCGGCGGCCACGCTGCGCCGTTGTGGGAGCACGCTGTGGCGGCGTGGGAGCCTGGCGGCGTGGGAGCCCGATTTATCGGCGATAGCGGTGGCACAAGGGCGCCTACCGGCGCCATCGCGCAGTATCTGCGCTCCCACGAAGGGCGCTACGGTAACTGCGATAGCCCTTGCCAGAATCTGGGTTCCCACAAGGAGGAGTAGCAGCTCTGCTATGATGGAGCACTCCAGTGCCTAGTGCTTAATGCCCAATGCCCCGAGCGCTTCGGGGCCCAGACAAGTTGCCGTGCCATGCCAAAGCCAGTCGATGAGACCTCATCTCCCACGCCACAGCGTCGCAAGGCCACACCCAACCCGCCCTTCACGACCCCCCGTGCCAGCGGAGAGCTACGCGCCAATCTCACCTCGATCCGCGATACCTTCAGCAACCGCCACCATTCGCTGGACTTCGCCTACTCCCACGCCCACTACCTGCGCAACCGGGTGCTGGCCGTGGGCGTTATCTTCCTGCTGCTCTCCCCGCTGTGGGCCCTGGTGGATGCGGTGATGCTGCCGCGCGAACTGCTCGACACCACCCTGATGGGCCGCGGCCTGCTGCTGGTGGGGCTGGCCGGCGTGCTGCTGCTGGCCAAGCTCAGCCGCGAGCGTATCGGGCGCATTCGCCTGAGTGCCGGCCTGTTGCTGGCGCTGCCGGCGGCCTTCTATGCGCTGGTCCTGATCCTGCTGCCCGACGACGAGGTCGTACGCCTGGCAGGCTACGCCTTTATCCCCTTCCTGCTGGTGGCCGCGCTTAGCATCTTTCCCTTCACCATCGTCGAGTCGCTTGCCACCGGTATCGCCATGCTCTGGCTGCTCGCCTTCGCCCAGATGGTCGACGGCAGTTGGCTGACTGCGAAGGGACTCGAGGGCATGTGGCTGCTCGCCAGCCTGCTGGTGGTCTCCATGGCGGCCAACCATTTCCAGCTGAGCCTGCTGATGCGGGTCTACCGCCAGGCCACCCATGACCCGCTGACCGGACTGCTCAACCGCGGCGCCCTGTCGCTGCATCTGGAGAAGCTCCAGGCCTGGCGCCACGGAGAATACTCAGGGCACAACACGCTGGAGTGCGCGGTGCTGATGATGGATATCGACCACTTCAAGAAGATCAACGACACCCACGGCCACTCCGTGGGCGACATGGTGCTGGCCGAATTCGCCAGAGTGCTGACTCACGAGACCCGCCCCGAGGACTGCGTGGCCCGCTACGGTGGCGAAGAGTTCGTGGTGCTGCTGCTCAATGCCGACCGCGCCCGGGCCCACGACGTGGCAGAGCGCATTCGCCAGGCCGTCGAGCAGCACCACTTCCCGGACCATAACCATCAGCGCGTGCCGGTCACCACCAGCATCGGTGTGGCCGGCCTGCAGGATGATGAAGCGCCACAGCAGGCCCTGGAGCGCGCCGATGCCGCCCTCTATCGCGCCAAGGAGGCGGGTCGCAACCGGGTCATGGCGGCAGGTTGAGCCGACACGACTGCGGGCCTGCGTCAAGACACCGCCGTTGTGGCCACCTCGCCCTTCCCTACCCTGTGTCATAGTGAAGGAACAGAGTGAAGCAACAGATCCCTGAGCAAGGAGAGCCCGATGCAGCAACGTGAGTTCGATATCGCGATCATCGGCGCCGGCAGTGCCGGCCTAAGTGCCTGGCACGCTGCCAGCAAGCACAGCGACAGCGTGGTCCTGATCGAGGGTGGTGAGTACGGCACCACCTGCGCCCGGGTAGGCTGCATGCCCTCCAAGCTGCTGATCGCCGCCGCCGAGGCAGCCCACCAGGCCCGTGACGCCGGCGGCTTCGGCATCAAGGTGAGCGGCGTCGAGGTGGACGGCCGCGCGGTGATGGCGCGGCTCAAGCAGGAGCGCGACGGCTTCGTGGGGCGGGTGTTCAAGTCGATGCAGCGCATCCCCGAGGCCAACCGCCTGCAGGGCCACGCCCGCTTCGAGGACCCGCACACCCTGCGGGTGGGCGAGCACACCCGGGTCAAGGCCCGCAATATCGTCATCGCCACCGGCTCGCGCCCCACCTGGCCGAAGATGTTCGACGCGGCAGGCGACCGGCTGGTCATCAACGACGACGTCTTCGAGTGGGACGACCTGCCCGAGTCCATCGCGGTATTCGGCCCCGGCGTGATCGGCCTGGAACTGGGCCAGGCACTGCACCGCCTGGGAGTGCGCCTGCGGGTCTTCGGCGTGGGTGGCGCCCTGGGCCCGTTCCGCGATGCCAAGGTGCGCGAGGCAGCCGACGCCACCTTCAACGAGGAGTTCTACGTCGACCCCGACGCCCGGGTGGAGAAGATCGAGCGCGACGGCGACTCCGTGGTGATCACCTTCATCGAGCGCAACAGCGGCGAGGCCTTGACCGAGCGCTTCGACTACCTGCTGGCCGCCACAGGCCGGCGCCCCAACGTCGACCGCCTGGACCTGGAGAACGCCGGCCTCGCCCTCGACGACAAGGGCGTGCCGCACTTCAACCGCTTCACCCTGCAGTGCCGCAACGCCGACGACGGCCCCAGCCATGTGTTTATTGCCGGCGACGCCAACCAGGAGCTGCCGCTGCTCCACGAGGCCAACAGCGAGGGGCGCATCGCCGGCGACAATGCCGGGCGCTTCCCCGAGTTGCGCGCCGGCCGGCGCAACGTGCCCCTGGCCATCGTCTTCAGCGAGCCACAGATGGCCACCGTGGGCGAGGGCTATGCCGAGCTCGAGAAGCGCCTGGGGGGCTGCGACTGCCTGGCCGTGGGCGAGGCCTCCTTCGCCGACCAGGGCCGCGCCGTGGTGATGCGCCAGAACCGCGGCCTGATGCGCCTCTACGCCGAGCACGGCTCCGGCCAGTTCCTCGGCGCCGAGCTGTTCGGCCCGCGGGTGGAGCATATGGCGCATCTGCTGGCCTGGGCGCTGGAGCAGAAGCTCAGCATCAGCGAGATGCTGGCCATGCCCTGGTACCACCCGGTACTGGAGGAGGGACTGCGCGGCGCCCTGCACGACCTCAATGCGAACCTGCAGCTCGGCCCGGCGATCACCGAGCGCTGCATGGAGTGCGGCCCCGGCGACTGACCGCCTCCTCGAATGCGAAAGGCCCGGGGTAGCGCTCCGGGCCTTTCAGGTTAAAGCGGACCTGCCGGGACTCAGCCCAGCGCCGCGCGCAGCTTCTCGGCCGCCGCCGCCAGGTCGGCCGACTCAGCCATCGGCAGGTTCTCCACCTGGATATCGCTCATCGCATCCAGCGGGGTCAGGTGGACATGCACATGGGGCACCTCCAGGCCGACGATCAGCATCCCTACGCGCTGGCAGGGGAAGGCCTGCTTGATCGCCTTGGCCATGCGCCGCGACACCGTCATCAGGTGCTGATAGAGCGGCTCGGGCAGGTCATCCCAGTGGTCGACCTCCTCGCGGGGAATCACCAGCACGTGGCCGGGCTTCATCGGCTGGATGGTCATGATGACCACGCACTGGTCATCCTCATGCACGAAGTGTCCCGGAATCTCGCCCTGCATGATACGGGTAAAGATGCTGGCCATGGTGCCCTCCTGGCGATAGCGGGTAAGTGGAGACTAACGTCGACTGCAGCGACGGCGGTGATCCGGTATGCTGGTTGAGGCAGTACCGCACGACCAAGGAGCAGAATACACGATCGATCATTCAATCCAAGCCAGCACGGAGGTTCACATGAAGGTCTATAAACCTGAATGGCGGTGCACGTTTAGCGTAAACGAAGGCGCGGATGACACGGCCGGCTGGAAGCAGCGGATCGCCTGGCAGCTACGCGATTTCGCCGACCGGCTGGAAGGTGGCGGCAGGACCCTGAAGATCGACTGCGATGTGGTCCCGGCGGTGAGCCGGGAGGATGTGGATACCTGTCTGGGCAAGGGCTTCGCCGTGACCCAGGGGCTGCTCACCCAGCTCGCTCACCAGGCGGCCTGCGAGGACGTGATGCGTGATGCCAAGGCAGAGCTGTTCGAGGAGGAGGACGTCTCGCGCCATTGAGATCGCCTACCTCCTGCCACACCCCGGGCTGCCGTTCAGCTCGGGGTGTTTTCGTTCCAGGCCTCAACTCCGCCGTTGACAGCGCACGCCGGTGCGGCCTATGCATATAACAAAGGCATTCGCCTTTTCCCGGCGCTACCGGGTTCCACGTTCGCCAAGGATGCTGTCATGGACACCATGCCCAGCCACCCGCTAACGCCATCCGAACTCATCGACCAGCCGCTGCCCAGCCCGCATGTGCCCGCCGCCTGCCTTGGCTTCAATGCGGAACTCGCCCGCCGCCTGGCCCTGGCCAAGGCCCGCCTCGACCGCCTGGAGCACGACCCCGACTCCCGCGACCTGAGCGCCCTGGGGGCGGCACGCATCGAGTTCGCCCAGGCCTCCCGCGCCGTTGCCGACGAGCTGCTGGCCCGCGGCCTGGGCTGATCGCACCGGCCGAACGTTGGAGGCCGAGACCCCGGGTGCCGGGATGCGCGGCGGCTGCAGGCATGGCATCCTCGGGACCTCCATCGCCGCCGGACAGCCTCCATGTCGCTCGCCATCAGCCTGATCGCCCCCTCATCCATCACCGACGATGCCGCCGTGGCGCGCGGCATCCGGGGGCTGGAATCGCTGGGCGTCAGTGTCCACTGCCCCGAACCGCTGCAGCACCCCCGTCGCTACCTGGCCGGCTCCCGCGAGTGGCGCCTGGCCCAGCTGCATGCCGCCTACGACGACCCCGAGACCCAAGCGGTGTGGGCGATCCGCGGCGGCTACGGCGCCGCCCAGCTGCTCGACGGCATCGACTGGGCGCGGCTTGCCGCCAATCCCAAGCCGCTGGTCGGCTACTCCGACGTCACCGTGCTCCTCGACCACTGGCACCGTCACGGCCTGCCGGCCATCCACGGCCCGGTGGTCAAGGCTGCCGGCGGGCTGCTCGACGCCCATGACGAGAGCGAGGAGTACGGCGTACTTCGGCGCCAGCTCCGCGAGACCCTGGCACTGATCGACGGCCCCGCCACCCTCGACTATCCCACCATCTATCCCACCACCTATCCCATTGCCGCCTGGGGCGAGACGCCGGACACGCTCACAGGCCCCCTGGTCGGCGGCAACCTCACCACCCTGGCCAGCCTGGTGGGGACTCCCGCCGCCTTCAGCGCCCCGCAGGGGGCCCTGGTGATCCTCGAGGATGTCGGCGAGCCCTGGTATCGCCTGGAGCGCGCGCTGTGGCAGCTGGTGCAGGGCGGCGCCCTGAACCGGGCCGCCGCGGTGTGCCTGGGCACCTTCGAGGGCTGCCCTCCCTGGGGCAACGAACGGCTCGAGGCGATCCTCGCCGAGACCCTGGCACCGCTGGGCCTGCCGCTCTACCACGGCCTGCCCGTCGGCCATGGGCTGCACAACCGCCCCTGGCGCTACGGCGCCATCGGGCATATCGGCCAGGGCCGACTCGCCGTCGAGGCGTGACGCCAGGGCCACCGGAAACCGGCCCGGCACCCTGCGGAGGAGTCCTTGCATAAGTTTGTCGCGATCTAGCACCCATCGTCGCCCATCTTCGAGATCGCTTGCGTGGCCGCCGGTGAGTGGTTACTATTTGTGCAACGCAGCGGGGGAGCGCCCCGTCCTCATTGCATCGTGCAAGCACACATCGCCATAGCGAGAACCATGAGGTAACACCGATGGGAACCCGATCGCCCCTGTTCCTGACCTGCTGTCTGGCAGGCCTCCTGACCCTCGGCACTGTGACCACCGCCAGCGCCGAGACTCAGAAGGGATACGCCTCCTACTACGCCGACAAGTTCCAGGGCCGCACCACCGCCAGTGGCGCGCCCTTCGACCAGAATCAGCTCACCGCCGCCCACCGCCACCTGCCCTTCGGCACCGAGGTCGTGGTGACGCGTCCGGACACCGGCCAGGCGGTGAAGGTGGTGATCAATGATCGCGGCCCCTTCGTGAAGGGCCGCATCATCGACCTCTCCAAGCGTGCCGCCAAGAAGCTGGGCCTGCTCCACCGCGGCGTGGCCCCGGTGATGATCACCCAGATCAACTGATCCCCGCCATGGCGGGCGGCATTCCCGCACCGCTCGCCAACTGCAGCGCGATGGCGGCCATCATCACCCCGATGGCGCCATCGATGGCCCGCCACGCCGCCGGCTTCTTCAGCCACGGCGCCAGAGCCGACCCACCCCAGGCCAGCAGGCTGAACCACAGGATCGATGCCGACCCCGCCCCGGCCAGAAAGGCCGCGCTGCTGCTTTGCTGTGCCCCCACCGCCGGAATCAGCAGCAGGGTATCCAGGTAGACCTGGGGATTGAGCAGGGTCACCGCCAGGGTGGCCAAGATCACCCGACGCCGCCCCGGTGCCGCCACCGACTCGCCATCCAGCCCCTGACGCCCGGTAGCCGCCCGCCACAGTGCCTGGGCGGCCAGCCAGGTGAGGAACACCACCCCGGCCCAGCGCATCGCCTCCATGGCCTGGGGCACGGTCAGCAGCAGTGCCGAGACGCCAAGCATGCCCGCGCTGAACAGCAGCAGGTCGCTGGCCATGCATAGCCCGGCCGACCACCACTGATGCTGACGACGGATCGCCACCCCCAGCACATAGGCGTTCTGGGCGCCGATCGCCATGATGATCCCGCCGCACACCACCAGCCCGGTCAGATAGCTCTCCAGCATTGGTCCTGCTCCGTCGCGTTATCGATGGCGGCCAGCGTAGCCGATGCCGATCATACGCAAAAATCATCCTGTTAATGCAGCATCAGTTTTTCTTATGATCATGTTATAAGATCAGGGCCCAAAAGGAGACTTGGCGATGCTGGACTACAAGCTGCTGGAGGCACTGACGGCGGTGGTGGAGTGCGGCGGCTTCGAGCGCGCCGGTGAGGCACTGGGGCTGTCGCAGTCGGCGGTCTCCCAGCGTATCCGCTCGCTAGAGGTGCGCCTGGGCCAGCCAGTGCTGGTACGCACCCCGGCCCTGGCGCCCACGCCGGTAGGCCGGCGACTGCTCAACCACGCCCGGCGAGTGCAGCTGCTGGAGCGCGACCTGCGCCAGGCGCTGCCAACACTTACGAGCGAGGCCCCGCGACTGCGCATCGCGGTGAACGCCGACAGCCTGGCCACCTGGTGGGCCCAGGCCATCGGCTCGCTGTGTCGGGAGGAAGGCGTGGTGCTCGACCTGGTAGTGGAGGACCAGGACGTCGGCCTGCGCCGACTGCGCGACGGTGACGTGGCCGCCTGCCTGTGTGCCAGCCCTCAGCCCGTTGCCGGCGCCCGCGCCCTGCCGCTGGGTCGCATGAGCTACCTGCCGCTGGCCACGCCCGCCTATCGCGAACGCCACTTTCCGGAGGGCCTCATGGAGGAAGCCTTCCGGCGTGCCCCAGCTATCGTCTTCGGGCCCCACGACCAGCTCCAGCACCGTTTCCTGGCCAGCTGCGGTTACCACGGCCCCTTCCCCTACCACCTCTGCCCCGCCTCCGAGGGCTTCGTCAGGCTGGCCCTGGCCGGCATGGGCTACGGCATGATCCCGCGGATGCAGGTAGAAAGGCAGCTGGAACAGGGCGAGCTGGTCAGTATCGCCCCGGGGCAGGCACTGGAGGTCCCGCTCTACTGGCACAGCTGGCGCCACAGCGGGAAGCTGATCGAGCGGCTGACCGACGCCCTGGGCGCGGTCAGCCTCAGCTGAAGGATGCGTGGCTACTGCTCGGTACCGACCTTGTCCTGGGTCTGCGTCTCGAAATCGCTGGCGGCGTGGCGCTCGTGGAGCTGCATCTCCGGCTCGCCGAAGGTGCGGTTGACCATGCGGCCGCGCTGCACCGCCGGGCGAGCATCGATCTCCCTGGCCCAGCGCTGCACATGGGTGTACTCCTGCACCTGCAGGAACTCGCCGGCGTCGTAGAGCCGCCCCAGCACCAGTTGGCCGTACCAGGGCCAGTTGGCGATATCGGCGATGGTGTAGGTGTCACCGGCCAGGTAGCGGTTGTCGGCCAGGTGGCGATCCAGCACGTCGAGCTGGCGCTTGGTTTCCATGGCGTAGCGGTCGATGGGGTACTCGAGCTTCTCCGGCGCATAGGCGTAGAAGTGGCCGAAGCCGCCACCCACGAAGGGCGCACTGCCCATCTGCCAGAACAGCCAGTTGAGGGTCTCGGTGCGGGTGGCGTGATCGGCCGGCAGGAACTCGCCGAACTTCTCCGCCAGGTAGAGCAGGATGGCGCCGGACTCGAACACCCGGGTCGGCGGCTGGGTGGAGTGGTCCATCAGTGCAGGGATCTTGGAGTTGGGGTTCACCTCGGCGAAGCCGCTGCCGAACTGGTCGCCCTCGCCGATGCGGATCAGCCAGGCATCGTACTCGGCATCCCTGTGGCCCAGCGCCAGCAGCTCCTCGAACATCGCCGTGACCTTGACCCCGTTGGGCGTACCCATCGAGTAGAGCTGGAAGGGGTGCTCACCCACCGGGAGCGGCTTCTCGTGGGTGGCCCCGGCCACCGGGCGGTTGATGCTGGCGAAGGCGCCACCGCTCGGCTGCTCCCATTTCCACACCTTCGGCGGCACATACTGGTTCTGGTCGCTCATGCTGACTCCTGGTTGCGAAGCCGCCCCGGCTATCGGCGGCGGCGTGTGAGGCTCCGACAAACGATAGCGGGTTAAGGTTTCGGATTCGAGCCAGCGACAGTGTTCGAGGAGTCATCAACCTACGTTGTTCACGCATATGCGTGGCGGTGACTGCCTACGCGAGGTGTAGGAAAAAGCGGACAAACGGCCCCGGCGGCTTGGCTACGGTGAAAGAACCACTTCACCAACTTCGCACCAAAACAAGGAGACATCTCCGGGAGGGCCCCATGCGCCTCGCACCCCCACCCCGCCGCGGCACCCGCCGCACTCACGCCGGCCTGACGCTGATCGAGCTGATCGTGGCCATCACCGTCGCCGCCATACTCTTCACCTGGGCGATACCCAGCTTCCAGAGGTTCAGTGCCCGCAACGAGGTGGCGGCGGAGGTGATGCGGATCCGGACGGCGCTGGCGCTGGCAAGGAATACGGCGGTGACGAGGCGAACGACGATCTCGGTCTGCCCACGCCCGACGGCCAGCAGCACTAATTGTGACTTTATGAACTGGAACCATCCTCTAGTGGTGGTGGATGGCCAGGTCTCCAGCGGCGACCTGGCAGATGGCGAATTGCTCAAGGTGTTAGAGGGAAGCGGCGGCCCCAACGTTACTTTCAATCGTAGCTATCCAGTCCGTTATCAGGCCACCGGCTGGTCAAGAGGGCATAACGGTACCTTTGAGATCTGCGGACGCGACGGTGATGGGGCGAAAGTCATAGTCAATAACATGGGGCGCGTCCGGATCGGCGAAAATGCCGATGGTAAGCCGATTTGCTGATCAAACATTAGGTGTCGGGTCCCGTGTGATTGACCACCCGTTTGGTAAATAACTCAGGTCGCTTGGCCTGCCACTCCTTCATCGCCGTGATCGGTGATTGATGATGCAGCGCCTTCTGAGGGATGTGCTGATTGTACAGCCAGCGTAGCGTTTGAGCGTCTGCTCCAGGTCCTCGCCTGAGGTATAGCGCCGGGTCGCCAGCACTTCGCTGATCCGGCCGTTGAAACGCTCCACCATACCGTTCGTCTGCGGCCTTCCCGGCTTGATCAGGCGATGTTCGATACCATGGGTCTGGCACTCCTGGTCGAAGGGGTGGCGGCCGCGGGGCTTGCGCTCACCTGACCGCGTGAAGCGATCGGTGAACGACTTGCCGTTGTCAGTGAGCACCGTCAGGATCGTGAAGGAATCCTTCTCCTCCGCACGCTTCATGAAGGTCTTGGAGGACTGGCTGCACCTGCAGGTGGATGGCGAGGTGGCCGAGGGGCAGAGCCATATCGAAAAATCCATGCTCACCATCGAGCCGGTGCTGGTGCTTGTGCTGGTGCTGGTGGCCAAAGCTGCCGGCGACGAGGTCAGCGCCGGCAACGTGAACGGCAAAGGCACGCTGGTTTTCCGGGCGACCCGCGTCGGCGCCAACACCCGGTTTGGCCACATCACCGAGCAGGTGGCCGACAGGGTCTCCAGCATTTTCGTGCCCACGGTGATGATTATCGTCGTGCTCATGGCACTTGCCTGTTTCAACTTCGGCGCCGAGCCGCGGGTAATCCACATGCTGGTGACCGCCACCATGGCGCTGATCACCGCCTATCCCTACGCCCTGGAACTGGCTACGCCGATCTCCACGTAGGCAAGGCTCGCACCGTGGTTTACCTGGCCGTGGATGGGAAGCTCACCGCGCCACGACACCGTCTCGGCCATCAGGTGCTTGCAGGTCAACGAGCTCAAGGTGGTGATGCTGACCGGCGACAACGAGCACAACGCCGCCGCTATCGCCCGTGAGGTGGGCATCGAGGAGTTTCGCTCCGGGCTCTTACCCGAAGACAAGCACGCCGAGATCGAGCGGCTGCAGGCGGCCGGCGAGAAGGTGGGCATGGTGGGCGACGGCTCAACGACGCCCTGGCCCTGGCCGACGAGGGCTTCGCCATCGGCCAGGGCACCGAAGTGACGAAGAACCATCGAGAGCGCCGGCATCACCCTGATGTGCGGCTCGCTGCACGGCGTGGCCTCGGCCATCGAGATCAGCCGGGCGACGCTCTCCAACATCAAGCAGAACTTGGAGGGGGGCACTTCATCGGCTACAACACCCTGTGCATTCCCATCGCCGCGGGGGTGCTCTACCCCTTCACCGGGATGCTGCTCTCCCCAATGATCGCGGGTGCTGCCATGTCGCTCTCCTCCATCACGGTGGTGAGCAACGCCAACCGCCTGCGGCTGTTCAAGCCCCATAACGAAAAAGGCCCCGCGTAAGCGGGGCCGGAAGGAGGTAAGTCATGAGCGTTATCGTCAACTTGGCCGGGCTGGGACTGATCGGACTGATCGTGTGGTGGTTCTGGGTAGCGAAAGCCTGAGCGTCCACCTTAACGCCAGTGGCCGGCATTTCTGCCGGCCACTGAATGCTGCTTCATACTAGGTGGGTAATGAGAGCCTGTTACCGACAAGTAGTAACTAACTTATCACCTCTCAAATATCAGCAATACTCAACAAGGCGAACATCACCTATAATACTCTGACCAACTCAGTATCTTAGAAGATGTAGACTCCCCTCCGTTACCATCAACAAAAGCCTGCCCTGCCTCAGTACCTTCAATCAATGCAAATGCTGCAATCATAGAAATCGGATCAAGCTGATACCTTGCACCACCCCCACCTGAGATGGAAACACTAGCGCTGTCATGCTCCCAACCTAAGGATTCTCCAGTTTCTTCATCAAAAATCTCCACCATTGGGGAAACAACGAGAGCGCCGTTCACGCCACCACCACCACCACCGGAAAGATGATAATCGCCTAAAACAATCACCAGCCCTTCAAAATATGGCGTACCCCGCCAGTCCAGCTCACCATCGACAATCAATATACCCCTACCGCTCAAGCCTGACGGGCTAAATACTTGACCTTCCGGAACATCTATATATGTGATTTCAGAAACTGGATTTTCTTCTGAAGCCGTAGTAGTAGTGACCCCATAGTAGTCACCAACATCTGAGCCATTGGCACCATATCGCCCCGAGGCCTCAGCAAGCACCTTCATTTCGCCTATAAACTTCATGAACTTGTCCGGGTCATTTAATATAGGCGTAACAACCTCATCAGTAATGTCTCCAATATAGTTATCTGCTCGCGATGCGCTGTTACCTTGACCGCTGTTACCTTGACCGCTGTTACCTTGACCGCTGTTACCTTGACCGCTGTTACCTTGACCGCTGTTACCTTGACCGCCACCCCCAGCCTTACAAGAAGGACCGCCCCTGTTTTCGATACCATCAATTACGTAGCCCTGGGAATCTTGACTGCGAGTAGCAATTGCCACTGCATTATCACCACCCTCGATTGTTTCAGCAATACTCCCATCAACTACGCTATTAGAGTCTGCTGCCGAGAAGCAGTCGAGCTCAGCGTTTAATGAAACTGGCGGAAAGTCACCAAATGGATTTGAAAGTTCATAAAGCACCCTTACCTCTCTGGAAACTGAAGATTCAGGAACACCCCCTTCCACAGCCAAACTGAGAATTCTAGATGAGACCAAGCATGCATCATATCTAAAACTCAAGCCTGCTTGCGCATCAGGTACGTTTTGGTATTGTTCGACCCCACTTGGGTCTAACGTAACGCTAGAGCAATCAGGCAGAGAAAATACTCCAGCCATATTATTATCAAGATAGTGAGATGCCCCGTACTCTGCACTCATAAATGCAGCAACACTTTCTCTCTGATTACTAGATGCCAACTGATCGAACCTAGAAACATTCATACTGGAAAGCGCAACCACTGTTGCAGCGATAATTAGAACCAGAGTAACAAACAAAGCGAGCCCTCGCTCACCCTTTGGGATATTCATAGCTCACCTCCAGAAAACCTCAATTACTACAATCCTCAGAAACAATGCAGTTTTTGGCAGCCTCACGGTTTGCTACCATCATTTCTAGGGGTGCAGCATCCCCAGGAAAATCAATTGTCATGGAAACATCAACACTCTTCGACAAATCAGCTTGATAAAACCTTACCTCAACCCCCTTAGCAACCTCTAAACCCACTCTTTCTCCGCCGCAAACAGAAGGCTCACTCCCTTGGCTTTCCCATTCTGACTCACAAAGATATGAGACCTTGAGAGCAGGAGCAGAGCCATTTAAATCATTGAAGTACTCAATAGCAACTAGCGGATTATCGGAGCCACAATAAAGATCACTATATGACGAACTGTCACCAGCAAGAATAAAAAGGTTATCAGCCTCATCCACCCCTACGGAAACTTCATCTTCACACTTTACCGGATATGCGAGACGCGCACCTTGTATCTCCTGATAAATGACCTCGGTATAGAAATTTATAAACGACTGCCTAGTTGAGATCAACTCAACTTGCCTAGACGTCGACCCAGACAAAATATATAGCTGAAAGGCTGAAAAAATAATCAGCAATCCAATAACGATCGACACCATCAACTCCACTAGGGAGAAGCCATTTTGGCTGGGTCTTCCAAAGCTATAGTTGGAAATACACATATTTAAGGCAGCCTTGCAACATAGATCAACTCAGAAACATTCTCATCAAAAAACCTGTCCTCTTCCCAACTGATTTTTATTACAAAACCACAACCATCCGATCCAGGCGCCAAAGGTTCTGCATCAAGATTTCTAAAATATCCGGACCAGCCATCATGCCAATCTGAACCTTCACCATTAATGACTGTAAGAGCCGGGCATGTAGGGGATGAGTATGCATAGGCTACCCATAACCTTTCAGCAGCATCTTGAGCAGCCAAGCTCGCAAGCGTATGCTGGTATGACAAATGAGCACTTTGCAGCGACTTAACTTGAAGGGCGGCAACTCCGAGCAGGCCAATAGACAGAACAACTAATGCCACTAGCGCCTCTATCAGCGTAAAACCATGATGCTGTCGATTTGGACTGAGCAGTACTATTTTCACAATACTTATCTCCCACTAACAACAATTGACTCAAAGGGGGTTACAGCATTATCTCCGGCAACTAGACTACACTGGGCAACCGCAACCTGCACGCCATCAACTGCGCAAGAAGAGAGTCTTCCTGCAGAGTTGTACTCAAAAGAAATCAACTCTGCATTTCCTTCGCTGCCAACTGAAATTAGCAACTTGTTCTCCACCTCACGCTCATACCTAACCAACTCCACACCCTCTTGGAGAACAAAAACCTTAACAATCCACCCCTCCCCTTCACTACTTATTTCAACACGAGATGCGGAACGGGTCGACACAGCAGCGCTCCTAGCCGTTGCAAGCGCTGAAACCACATCATTGTAAGCGGATATACGCGAACTATTCTCAAAAAAACCTCGAAGACTGGGCACACCAAGAGTTGCAAAAACTGCAATTATGGCTATGGAAACCAAGAGTTCCACAAGGGTAAAGCCCCTTGTGCAAGAACCATGCTCACCAACAATCATTTCCGTCAGCCTCTCTCACCCCAGTGTGAGTTAAAGTAAAAACCCCACACTCTTTATCCCTGCTAGCCTGAACACCTTGAGGCTCGGCAAAAATCTTATATGAAGAAGCGCCCACATCACCATTAGGAGCGGATATTTTATAAAACTTGTTCTCAGACTCTCGACCCGAAATAGAGAGATCATTGAAGCACGCTAGATAACTGTTGACTCTAGTATAACAACGCTCTAAATCACCAGCGACCGTCAGCAGAAGGGCTTTGGCATCCGTCCGCCTTGACTCAGTGACATACCGCTGATAGCTCGGATAGGCAATCGACGCCAGAATGCCGACAATGGCTACCGCAATCATCAGTTCGATGAGCGTGAAGCCGGCGGACCGCCGGGTGCTGCCTGTGGGGCCCTGGGGCCTGCGTCGGGTGCTCGGTTGGGTCACGCCGCGCCTCTCCTGCTTTCGTTACGTTTGGTTTCAGTATGTATCAGGAACAGGGTTTTCGATAGGGCGCCGGAGCAAAAATGCCCGAATGGTAAGCGATGGCTTACAGTGTAGCCCTGTAGCTGCGGTGTGCAGGGGAAGGTAGGGCGAAAATATCAGGCGCCTGCGGCGCCTCACCGCTGCGCGGTGTTCGCCCGGGGAACCCGGGCTCCCACCAGTAGTCCTCCTGCTGGCGGTACGAGCCAGGCGCTACCTCAGTGTGATGCCTGCACCCGCCGGAACGCTTCGCCTCCCTCATCAACAACAACGCCGCCGTCACTTCCATGACGGCGGCGTTGCCGTTGGTGCACGCCTCGGGCGCGCTATTCGCTGACGATCACCCGCTCGCGCAGCTCGCGGGGCATGGAGAAGGTGATGGTCTCGGCGCGGCCGTCGAGCTCCTCCGGGGCGGCGGCGCCCAGCGCCTGCAGGCGGGCGATCACGCCCTGCACCAGCACCTCGGGGGCGCTGGCGCCGGCGGTGACGCCCACCACGCTCACCCCTTCCAGCCAGGCGGGGGCGATCTGCTCGGCGTTGTCGATCAGGTGGGCGGGGGTGCCGATCCGCTCGGAGAGCTCGCGCAGGCGATTGGAGTTGGAGCTGTTGGGGCTGCCCACCACCAGCACCAGGTCCGCACCGGCGGCCAGCTCGCGCACGGCGTCCTGGCGGTTCTGGGTGGCATAGCAGATGTCATCCTTGCGCGGCCCCTCGATCTCCGGGAACTTGGCGCGCAGGGCGTCGATCACCTTGGCGGTGTCGTCCATGGAAAGCGTCGTCTGGGTGACGAAGGCGAGCCGGCTCGGGTCCTTCACCTCGAGCCTGGCCACGTCCGTGTCGTCCTCCACCAGGTAGATGGCGCCGCCATGGGAGGTGTCGTAGCGCCCCATGGTGCCCTCCACCTCGGGGTGGCCCTCGTGGCCGATCAGCACGCACTCCTGGCCGCGGCGGGCGTAGCGCAGCACCTCCAGGTGGACCTTGGTGACCAGCGGGCAGGTGGCGTCGAACACCTTGAGGCCGCGGCGTTCGGCCTCCTCCTGGACGGCGCGGGAGACGCCATGGGCGGAGAAGATCACGATGACGTCGTCGGGCACCTCGTGGAGCTCCTCGACGAAGATGGCCCCGCGCTCGCGCAGGCTGTCCACCACGAAGCGATTGTGGACCACCTCGTGGCGCACGTAGATCGGCGGACCGAACACGTCCAGGGCGCCGTTGACGATCTCGATGGCGCGGTCGACGCCGGCGCAGAAGCCGCGGGGGTTGGCCAGCCTGATCTGCACGGAGTTAGCTTGCATGGTTGCCTTGCCTTGATGCTCGCGCATCTGCCTGTTGGTTTCGGTGGCGCCTCAATGCGTGGTGGCGGGCTTCACGTCGATCACTTCCACCTCGAAGGTCAGGGTACGCCCCGCCAGCGGGTGGTTGAAGTCCACGTCCACCTGATTGCCCTCGATGGCGCTGATCACGCCGGGCAGCTCGCCGCCGCCGGGGTCGGCGAAGGACATCACGGTGCCGATCTCCAGCGCCTCCTCGCCGAAGTCATCACGCTTGAGGCGCTGGATGTTCTGCGGGTTGTGCTGGCCGAAGGCGTGCTCCGGGGTGATCTCGAAGGTGGCGCTCTCGCCGGCGCTCATGCCCTTCATGGGGTGCTCGAAGCCGGGCGGCAGGTTGCCATCGCCCACCTGGAAGGTGGCCGGGGCCTTGTCGCGGGTGGAGTCCACCACGGTGCCGTCTTCCAGCTTGAGGGTGAAGTGCAGGGTCACTTCCATGCCCTCGTCGATGCGGTGTTGGGGGCTATTCTGGTCGGTCATGGGTCTTGGGACTCGGTAAACAGGATTTCGGTTCGGTGGTCTCGCAGGCGCCAATCGCCGATAAATCGGGCTCCTACAAGGCCGGGTGGCGCCGCAGGGGCGCCAATCGCCGATAAATCGGGCTCCTACGATGTCGATCACGGGTTATATCAGCCCCGGCGGCGGGCGCGGCGCTTCTCGCCGAACAGCGACTCCCAGATCAGCCCGATGGCGCCCAGGGTGATGCCAATGTCCGCCACGTTGAAGGCCGGGTAGTACCAGCCGGCCACGTGGAAGGAGAGGAAATCCACCACGTAGCCATGCACCAGGCGGTCGTAGAGGTTACCCAGCGCCCCGCCGATGATCATGGCGAGCGACGCAGCCAGCAGCGTCTCGTCGCGCTTGAGGCGACGCATCCAGAGCGTCAGGCCGATGCTCGCGCCCACCGCGATGGCGGCGAAGAACCAGCGCTGCCAGCCGGGGTGACCGGCCAGGAAGCTGAAGGCCGCACCGGTGTTGTGCAGCAGTGTCAGGTTGAAGAACGGCAGCACCTCCACCGGCCGGGCATAGGTGAGCCAGGCGCTGGCGGCGTACTTGGTGGCAAGATCCAGCACGATCACCGCCAGCGCCAGCCACAGCCAGCGCAGCGGCTGCTGCATGGGCGTCACCTCCACGCCCCTTGCAGCACCCTGTCCTGTGCTCTCCCTGGGCTCTTCGCCCTTGTCTTCACTGCTGGCCATGCCGGGCACCTTACGCATAGCGGCGGGTTTCGCCGGGGCCTTCCGGCAGGTTGCTGATGCAGCGGTTACAGAGGTCCGGATGCTCGGGGTGGGTGCCAACCTCCTCGCGGTGGTGCCAGCAGCGCTCGCACTTGTTGTTGGGGCTCTCGACAACCGCCACCTTGAGGCCGGCAAGCTCGGTGGCCTCGGCCTCGGCCGGTGCCTCGGCGAGCGGCTTGAGGGTCACCTCGCTGGTGAGCATCACGAAGCGCAGCTCGTCGCCCAGCTTGGCCAGGGTGGCGTGCAGCTCGTCATCCACGTGAAGGGTGACCTCGGCGGCCAGGCTGCCCTTGATCACCTTGGCGTTACGGGCGTCCTCCAGGCACTTGTTGACGGCCTGCTTGACCTCGAGCACCCGCTCCCAGAAGTCGCGGCCCATCTCGGCGTCGTCGGCCAGCGTGGCAAGCCCTGTGTAGTACTCCTCGAGCAGCACGCTCTCGCCGCGCTCGCCCGGAATGTGCTCATGGATCTCCTCGGCGGTGAAGCTGAGGATCGGCGCCACCCAGCGCGAGAGCGCCTCCACCACGTGGTAGAGCGCGGTCTGGGCGCTGCGCCGCGCCACCGAGTCGGTCTGGGTGGTGTACTGGCGATCCTTGATCACGTCCAGGTAGAAGCCGCCCAGCTCCCGGGCGCAGAAGCCGTGCACCTGCTGGTAGACGTCGAGGAAGCGGTACTCCTCATAAGCCTTCTCGATGCGCGCCTGCAGCTGGGCGGCGCGATCCACCACCCACTGGTCCAGGGCCAGCATCTCGCCGAACGGCAGCGCATCACGCTCCGGCGCGAAGCCGTTGAGGTTGGCAAGCAGGAAGCGCGAGGTGTTGCGGATGCGCCGGTAGACATCGGCGGTGCGCTTGAGGATCTCATCGGAGACCGCCATCTCGCCGGAGTAGTCGGTGGAGGCCGCCCACAGGCGCAGGATGTCGGCGCCGAGCTTGTCCATCACCTCCTGGGGTGCCACCACGTTGCCCACCGACTTGGACATCTTGCGACCCTGGGCATCTACGGTGAAGCCGTGGGTGAGCAGGCCGCGGTACGGCGGATGGCCGTCGATGGCGCAACCGGTGAGCAGCGAGGAGTGGAACCAGCCGCGGTGCTGGTCGGAGCCCTCCAGGTAGAGGTCGGCGCGCGGGCCGCTCTCGTGGCCGTGGGGGTGCGAGCCGCGCAGCACGTGCCGGTGGGTGGTGCCGGAGTCGAACCACACATCCAGGGTATCGGTGACCTTCTCGTAGTCTGCGGCCTCCTCGCCCAGCAGCTCCGCCGGGTCGAGGCGGAACCAGGCGTCTATGCCCTCGGCCTCGACGCGCTTGGCGGCCTCCTCCATCAGCGCCACGGTGCGCGGGTGCAGCTCGCCGCTGGACTTGTGCAGGAAGAAGGGGATCGGCACGCCCCAGTTGCGCTGGCGCGAGATGCACCAGTCCGGGCGGTTGGCGATCATGCTGTGCAGACGCGCCTTGCCCCAGGCCGGGGTGAAGGCGGTGGCCTCGATGCCCTCCAGGGCCTGCTCGCGCAGGGTCTTGCCGTCGCGGCCCTGCACATCCATGCCCACGAACCACTGGGCGGTGGCACGGTAGATCACCGGGGTCTTGTGGCGCCAGCAATGCATGTAGCTGTGGATGATCGGCTGGTGGGCCATCAGCGCGCCCACCTCCTCGAGCTTGGCGACGATCTGCGGGTTGGCCTTCCAGATCAGCTGGCCGCCGAAGAACGGCAGGTCATCGGCGTAGACGCCGTCGCCCTGCACCGGGTTGAGCATCTCGTCGAAGCTCATGCCGTGCTCGCGGCAGGTGACGAAGTCATCCACGCCATAGGAGGGTGCGGAGTGGACGATGCCGGTGCTGCCCACCTCACTCTCGACGTAGTCGGCGAGATACACCGGCGAGAGGCGCTCGTAGAAGGGATGGCGGAAGCGGATACCGTCGAAGGCCGTGCCCTTGGCGGTGGCGATCACCTCGCCCTCGAGGCCATAGCGCTCCAGGCAGGACTCCACCAGCTCCTCGGCCAGCACCAGCAGGCGGCTGCCGGTGTCCACCAAGGCGTAGGTGAACTCCGGGTGCATGTTGAGCGCCTGGTTGGCGGGGATGGTCCAGGGAGTGGTGGTCCAGATCACGATCACCGCCGGCTTGGGCAACTCGCTCAGGCCGAAGGCGGCGGCCAGGCGGTCGGCGTCCTCCACCGCGAAGGCCACGTCGATGGCGTCGGACTTCTTGTCCTGGTACTCCACCTCCGCCTCGGCCAGCGCCGAGCCACAGTCGAAGCACCAGTTGACGGGCTTCAGGCCCTTGAATACGTAGCCGGCCTCGACCATGTCGGCCAGGGCGCGGATCTCGCCGGCCTCGTTGGCGAAGTCCATGGAGCGGTAGGGGTTGTCCCAGTCGCCCACCACGCCCAGGCGCACGAAGTCGGTGAGCTGGCCCTGGATCTGCTCGGCGGCGTACTCGCGGCATAGCTCGCGGGCACGCTCGGGCGCCAGGTGCTTGCCGTGGGTGGTCTCCACCTTGTGCTCGATGGGCAGGCCGTGGCAGTCCCAGCCCGGCACGTAGGGGGCATCGAAGCCGGCCAGGTTCTTCGACTTGACGATGATGTCCTTGAGGATCTTGTTGACGGCGTGACCGATATGGATGCTGCCGTTGGCATAGGGAGGGCCGTCGTGCAGCACGAACAGCTCCCGGCCCCGGCGCGCCTCGCGCAGGCGGTGGTAGAGGTCCAGCTGCTGCCACTGGGCCAGCCGCTCGGGCTCGCGCTTGGGCAGCATGCCGCGCATGGGGAAGTCGGTTTCTGGCAGGTTCAGAGTGGGCTTGTAGTCGCTCATATTCTGGGGATCAGCCGTCGTCATGGTCGGCAGGCGTACCCACCGAGGAATCGAGTGTCACGGCCTCGCGCGCCAGCGGCGCCGATGCCAGAGGAAGAGAATCATCGTTATTGAGGCCGGGGCGCGGACCTGCGCCGGCTTCGGGGCGCTGCAAAGCATGCTGGGCAAAGTAGCCACGAGCCCGCTCGAGGTCGAGACCGATCTGGTGTTTCAGGGCCGCGAAGTCGTCGAACTTCACCTCGCCACGCAGCTTGGCGCAGGGAAACACCGCCAGGCGCTCGCCGTAGAGCTCGCCATCGAAGTCGAACAGGTGTACCTCGAGCACCGGGCGCGTGCTGCCCACGGTGGGGCGCCAGCCGATATTGGCCACGCCGGGCAGGCGGCGCCCGTCGGGCAGTTCCGTGATCACCGCGTAGACCCCCTGCAGCGCCAGGGAACGCACCGGCTGGGGCAGGTTGGCGGTGGGCACGCCGATGGTGCGGCCCAGCTGCTGGTCGGGCACCACTCGCCCGCCCAGGCGATAGGGGCGACCCAGCAGGGCGGCGGCAGCGGCGAAGTTGCCGCTGGCCAGCAGGGTGCGGATACGGCTGCTGGAGACCCGCTCGTCGTCGACGGTGAAGGTGCGGGTGTGCTCCACGCCGAAGCCGTTGGCCTCGCCCACCGCGGTGAGCAGGTGGAAGTCGCCGCGGCGGTCGCAGCCGAAGCGGAAGTCGTCGCCCACCACCAGGTGGCGCACGCCCAGGCCGTCGATCAGCACCCGCTCGATGAAGGCCTCGGCGGTCAGGCTGCGCAGGGCGTCGTTGAAGGGCAGGCAGAGCACGCGCTCGACCCCCGCCTCGCCCAGCAGGCGCACCTTGTCACGCAGGCGGGTGAGCCGCGGCGGGGCCTGCTCGCCGGCGAAGAACTCCCGGGGCTGGGGCTCGAACACCACCACCACCACCGGCAGATCGAGGCGCCGGGCCTGTTCGCGACACTGCTCGAGGATCGCCTGATGGCCGCGGTGCACGCCATCGAAGTTGCCGATGGTGGCCACGCAGCCGCGGTGCTCATCGCGCAGGTTGTGCAGTCCTCGAATCACTTGCATGGCGTGGTGGAGCCCCGCTCGGCGTCGAAAGGTGGTCAAAGCGTCGATTATACCGGACAGCCGGCCCCTTGACAGCCGGGGCGGCCTTGGTGCCTACCGGTACGCACTGCTATCGCCGATAAATCGGGCTCCCACAATGTAGGAGCGCAGATTCTGCGCGATGGCGCCGGCAGGCGCACTGGCAACACCGCTATCGCCGATAAATCGGGCTCCCACCAGGCGGCACCCATACCCGCTATCGCCGATACAACGGTCTCCTACAAATTCAGGTCAGCTCTTCATCCGGAAATGCCGCAGGCGCACCCCGGTGGCGGCCAGCCAGGCGAAGTAGAGCGCGGCGCCGCCGACCACCAGGGCGGCCAGCCAGGCGACGCGCTGCCAGATGCCCCAGCCGAGCCACGCCTGCCAATCGGGCGCGGCCCAGGCCAGACCCAACCCCATCACCGCGCAGCCGCCCAGCAGCTGCACCGCGTAGCGCCCCCAGCCGGGCTGGAATACCAGCACAACCTGCTTGCGCAGCAGCCAGCCCAGCAGGCCGGCGTTGAGGAACGCCGAGAGGGCAGTGGC
This sequence comes from Halomonas sp. G15, assembly GCF_021282295.1. NCBI lineage: Bacteria > Pseudomonadati > Pseudomonadota > Gammaproteobacteria > Oceanospirillales > Halomonadaceae > Halomonas > Halomonas sp. G15. The sequence continues at coordinate 34,041 of NZ_JAJSPA010000021.1, forward strand.
CAGGGCCAGGCCGGCGTGGGCCAGGGGCCAGATCAGGATCAGGTTGAAGACCATGTTGGCAACCATGGCGATGATGCCGACCTTCACCGGCGTCTTGGTGTCCTGACGGGCGAAGAAGCCCGGCGCCAGCACCTTGATCAGCATGAAGGCCACCAATCCTAGCGAGTACGCACGCAGACTCATCGCCGCCATGGCGATATCGCGCTCGGTCATGGCGCCATAGTGGAACAAAGAGATCAGCAGCGGCTCGGCGAGCACCGCCAGGGCCAGGGCCGCGGGCAGGCCGAGCAGCAGCACGGCGCGGATTGCCCAGTCGAGCATGGCGCTGAAGTGCTCGCCGGACTGCGCGGCGTGGCGCTTGGAGAGCGCCGGCAGGATCACGGTGCCGATGGCGATGCCGAAGACCCCAAGCGGCAACTCCACCAGGCGGTCGGAGTAGTAGAGCCAGGAGACGCTGCCGGCGGTCAGCAGCGAGGCGAGCACGGTATCCAGCAGCAGGTTGATCTGGGACACCGAGACGCCGAACAGCGCCGGCACCATCAGGGTCATGATGCGCTTGACGCCGGGGTGGGCGAAGCTCGGCCAGGGCCGCGGCGCCAGCCCCAGACGCACCAGGAACGGCACCTGGAAGGCGAGCTGGGCACCGCCGGCGATCAGCACGCCCCAGGCCAGGGCCATGGCCGGCTGCTCGAACAACGGTGTCAGCAGCAGCGCCGCGCCGATCAACGAGAGGTTGAGCAGCACGGGGGTGAAGGCCGGCACCGCGAAACGGTTCCAGGTATTGAGCACGCTGCCGGCAAACGCCGTCAGCGAGATAAGCAGCAGGTAGGGGAAGGTCAGCCGCAGCATGTCGGCGGTGAGCGCGAGCTTGGCCGGGTCGCGGCCAAAGCCGGGGGCGAACACCCACACCAGCCAGGGAGCGGCGAACATGGCCACCGCGGTGAGCAGAAAGAGCACCGCGGCGAGGCTGCCCGAGACGGCGTCCAGCAACTCGCGCACCTCGCGCCGGCTGCCGCGGGTGGCGTACTCCGAAAGCACCGGCACGAAGGCCTGGTTGAAGGCGCCCTCGGCGAACAGCCGACGCATGAAGTTGGGAATCTTGAAGGCGACGAAGAAGGCATCCGCGCCCTGCCCCGCGCCGAACAGCGCGGCGATCACGACATCACGCGCCAGCCCCATCACCCGGGAAAGCATGGTCATCACGCTGACCACCAGTCCCGAGCGCATCAGCCCTCCACCCTTGGGGGCCACCACCTTGTCACTTTCGTCCACCGGTGCCGGTGGCGACTGCTCGCGATCCGTCACGTCCGCTCCTCGGCTTTTCATCCGCCCCATGAATGGCAGCCACAAAAAAACCGGCCGCAGCCGGTTTTTTCACGAGACGCCGGCCACGCAGGCCGCGCCTCGATGGCATCGGACCGGCTTAGGCAGCCAGGGCCTTGATGCGCTTGTTCAGGCGGCTCTTCATGCGTGCGGCACGCTTCTTGGAGAGCACATCCTTGTCGGCGATGCGGTCGATGACCGGCTGCGCCTTGTTGAAAGCCGCCATGGCCTCGGCGTGATCGCCGCTGTTGATGGCCTTGATGACGTGCTTGATATAGGTGCGGACCATGCTGCGCTGGCTGGCCTTCAGGACACGACGACCTTCGGCCTGACGGGCGCGCTTGCGAGCTTGCTTGCTGTTTGCCACTTGCTGTCTCCTTGGAGATTCATTGCCGCCCGTGTGGTGACGGCTTCATAACGTATTGATCCGGCAGGAAAGTAAAAGCCTTCCCGCCGGCTTGGCCATCTGGCCGATCGCCGAAGATCGGCGACCGTTCACGGGCCGTGTCTGAGAGGATGGCGTATCCTAGCACAGCCCGTGATCCGCTTGCCATAGCGTCTCGCCTAGAGCACCACCAGGTTGTCGCGGTGGATCAGCTCCGGAGCCTCCATGTAGCCGAGGAGCGCCTCGATCTGATGACTGGGCTGGCCGAGGATGCGCAGCGCATCGTCGATGCCGTAGTTGACCAGCCCCTTGGCCACCCGCTCGCCGGCCTCGTCGACGCAGAGCACCATGTCGCCGCGGCGGAACGCGCCGGAGGCAGCCTTCACCCCCACCGGCAGCAGGCTCGAGCCGCTGCCACGCAGCACCTTTACCGCCCCGGCATCCAGGGTCAGGGTGCCACGCACCTGCAGCTGGCCGGCGAGCCAGCGCTTGCGCGCCGCGATGGGCGCCTGGTCGGGGTAGAGCAGGGTGCCCAGTCGCTCGCCGGCCATCAGGCGCGCGAGCACCTCGGCCTGGCGACCACCGGCGATGGCGGTGACGGCCCCCGAGCGCGCCGCCAGCCGCGCGGCACGAATTTTGGTGGCCATGCCACCGCGCCCCAGGGCACCACTACCGCCGGCCACCGCCGCCAGCGCCGGGTCATCGGCGCGCCCCTCGCCGATCAACCGCGCCTCGGGGTTGCCGCGCGGATCGGCGTCGAACAACCCCTCCTGGTCGGTGAGGATTACCAGGGCATCGGCCTCCAGCAGGTTAGCCACCAGGGCGCCCAGGGTATCGTTGTCGCCGAAGCGGATCTCGTCGGTGACCACGGTGTCGTTCTCGTTGATCACCGGCACCACCCGCAGGCCCACCAGGGTGCGCAGCGCCGAGCGCGCATTGAGGTAGCGCTTGCGGTTGGAGAGGTCGTCGTGGGTCAGCAGCACTTGGGCAGTCAGCAGGCCGTGGCGGGCGAAGTGGCCCTCGTAGCACTCGGTGAGGCCGTTCTGGCCCACCGCCGCGGCGGCCTGCAGCTCGTGCACCGCCGAGGGGCGCACCTGCCAGCCGAGGCGCACCATGCCCGCGGCCACCGCCCCGGAGGAGACCAGCACCACCTCGATGCCGCTCTTGTGCAGCGCGGCGATCTGGTCCACCCAGCCGCCGATCGCCGCCTCGTCGAGGCCGCGACCGTCGTTGGTCAGCAGCGCGCTGCCGATCTTCACCACTACCCGGCGGGCACCAACCAGCGCCTCGCGGCCGGGATTCATAACCCCTTCCGTCATGTGAATTCCTGAAGTTACGTAGGAGTGACTATTGCCGATCACTCAGCTCCACCAGACACTCTCCCTTGTCCAGCAGCTTCAGAGCTGTGGGCAGCAAGCGCTGCAGCACGTCGCGCATCCGGGCATTGGTCGTGTTCCCCATGGTGACCCAGATGACACGCGGCGGCGGCCCGTGGCGCTCGAGCAGCTCGGGAAAATCCCGATCCTTGGTGAGTACCACGGCGTCCGCCTGCCTGGCCGCCGCGAAGATCTCCTCATCCGACGCATCGCGGTATCCCAGCCACCGGGCCGAATAGGCCTCTAAGCCAAGCTGCTCCGTGATCCAGGGCGCCAGATGGGGAGAGAGCTGTGCATCGACCCAGAGGATCATGCCGCCAGGACGGGGTGATCGAGACGCCGCGCGGCGAACTGAAGGCACGCAAGGATATCTTCCTGCTCCAGATCCGGCAGCTCGTCGAGCACCTCCTGAGAGGTCAATCCCTGCGCCAGCAGGTCGAGCACATCCACCACCCGGATACGCATGCCACGAACGCAGGGTCTGCCGCCACACTGCGTGGGGTCGATCGTGATACGGCGCAACATGTCACTCATCCGACACCTCCTCTCGAACCGCCACCTGTCCCTCAGTCTACTTCATCACGGCGCGTATTCGACCTCGACGTCGTAGTCGTCGTCATCGAAGTCGTCATCATCCTCGTCGGCCGTCTTGCGCTTGCGACCCAGCCGCGCCTCGGTGCGGGCCACCGCCTCGTCTTCCATGCGTGCGCGCATCTCGCGGGCACGCTCGGCGGCCTCCTCGTCCTCGTTCTCGAGCTGGCGCTGCTCGGTCAGCCAGCGGTAGGCGGCCTGCACCAGGGCATCGGTGCCGTCGGCGGAGATCGCCGAGATGCGGAACACCGGCCCATCCCAGGCCAGGCGACGCACGATCTCGTCGGCGCGCGCCTCGCGCTCCTCCTCGGGCAGCAGGTCGAGCTTGTTGAGCACCAGCCAGCGCGGCAGCTCGGCCAGGGCCGGCGAGAACTCGCCCAACTCGTGGATGATCGCCTCGGCGGCCTCCACCGGGTCGGACTCGTCGAAGGGTGCCACATCCACCACGTGGAACAGCAGCCGGGTCCGGGTCAGGTGCTTGAGGAAGCGCAGCCCCAGGCCGGCGCCGTCCGAGGCGCCCTCGATCAGCCCCGGCACGTCGGCCATCACGAAGTGCTCGTGCATGCCGAGCTTCACCACCCCCAGGTTGGGCACCAGGGTAGTGAAGGGGTAGTTGGCCACCTTGGGCTTGGCCGCGGAGACGGCGCGGATCAGCGTCGACTTGCCGGCATTGGGCATGCCCAGCAAGCCCACGTCGGCCATCACCTTCATCTCCAGGCGCAGGTTGCGACGCTCGCCCTCGGTGCCCGGCGTGGTCCGCCGCGGCGCGCGGTTGGTGGAGGACTTGAAGTGGATGTTGCCGAGTCCACGGCGGCCGCCCTGGGCCACCAGCACCACCTGGCCGATCTCGGTGACGTCGGCGATCACCTCGAGGGTGTCCTCGTCGATCACCGTGGTGCCCACCGGCACCTTGACGTGCAGGTCCTCACCGGCCCGACCGCTCATCTGCCGACCCATGCCGGGCTGGCCGTTCTGGGCCTTGTAGAAGCGCTGGTACTTGAAGTCGATGAGGGTGTTGAGGGAGTCGTCACCGATCAGGTAGACGCTGCCGCCATGGCCGCCATCGCCACCATCGGGGCCACCCTTGGGCACGTACTTCTCGCGGCGGAAGCTGAGGCAGCCATTGCCCCCCTTGCCGGCCTCCACGATGATCGAGGATTCGTCGACGAACTGCATCTGTCACTCTCCAGACGGCAATATGCCGTCATGATACAAGAAGGCCCCGCCGTGGCGGGGCCTTCTCGCGGCAAGCATCAGGCGTCTCAGGCAGAGACGACGCTGACGAACTTGCGGTTCTTCGGACCCTTGGTCTCGAACTTGACCACGCCCTCGTCCAGTGCGAACAGGGTGTGGTCACGGCCGATACCGACGCCGGTGCCGGCGTGGAACTTGGTGCCGCGCTGGCGAACGATGATGTTGCCGGCGTTCACGGCCTGGCCACCGAAGAGCTTGACGCCAAGGCGCTTGGATTCGGAATCGCGACCGTTACGGGTAGAGCCCGCTGCCTTCTTATGTGCCATGGAATAAACCTCCGTTCAGGGGGATGGACCGCTTAGGCGGAGATCCCGGTGATCTTGACTTCAGTGAACCACTGGCGGTGGCCCTGACGCTTCATGTGGTGCTTGCGGCGACGGAACTTGATGATGGTCACCTTGTCGCCACGGCCGTGGGAGACGACCTCGGCAGAGACCTTGGCACCGTCAACCAGCGGCGCGCCGACCTTGACCTCGTCCTCGCTGCCGACCAGCAGCACTTCGTCGAAGTCGATGGACTCGCCGGTGGGGACTTCGATCTTCTCGAGCTTCAGGGTCTGGCCTTCCTGAACGCGGTACTGCTTGCCACCGCTCTTGATAACTGCGTACATGCTTCTCTCTCCAGGACTCATCGGGTTGGGCTCTTCGTCGGCCTGCTTCGAGTGGCGCCCCTTTTGGCAGCCATCTGACAGGGAGCGAGATGAGTGGGTCGCGAATTATAACGACAGGCGACGCCCCAGACAACCCGCGAAACACGCCGTTCGTCCCGCCGCCCGGCAGCGCGCCTTGACGCCCCCGAGGGGGCCCCATAGCATGGCCGGCAATCCATGGCCAGAGGGGGCCACCTCGCCCCGGCCCCCAACCGACCGTCGATATCGCCTCCATGCCCACCCACGCTCCAGTTTCCGACACCGCCGCACCCTCCCCGATCCACGCCGCCGTGGCCGAGGACTTTGCCGCCGTCAATCGCACCATCATGGCCCAGCTCGGCTCGCGCATCCCGCTGGTCGAGACCATCGGTCAGTACATCATCGCCAGCGGTGGCAAGCGGCTGCGCCCGCTGCTGGTGCTGCTGGCCGCCCGGGCGCTGGGCTACCAGGGCGACCGCCACGTGACGCTGGCCACCCTGATCGAGTTCATGCACACCTCCACCCTGCTGCATGACGATGTGGTGGACGAGTCTCACCTGCGGCGCGGCAAGGCCACCGCCAACGACGCCTGGGGCAATGCCCCCTCGGTGCTGGTCGGCGACTTCCTCTACTCGCGCTCCTTCCAGATGATGGTCGAGGTGGGCTCCATGCGGATCATGGACGTGCTCTCCTCCGCCACCTGCGTGATCGCCGAGGGCGAGGTGCAGCAGCTCACCAACGTCGGCAACCCGGACATCGACGAGGCCGCCTACTTCGAGACCATCCAGGGCAAGACCGCCATGCTGTTCGAGGCGGCCAGCCATAGCGGCGCCATCCTTGCCGAGGCCACCCCGGAACAGGAGGCCGCGCTGCAGCACTACGGCCGCTACCTGGGCCTGGCCTTCCAGCTGATCGACGACCTGCTCGACTACCAGGGCGATGCCGAGGCGATGGGCAAGAATGTCGGCGACGACCTGGCCGAGGGCAAGCCCACCCTGCCGCTGATCCAGGCCATGGCCAAGGGCACCCCGGCGCAGGCCAAGGTGATCCGCCAGGCGATCCGCCAGGGTGGCCTCGACCACCTGCAGGAGGTGCTGGAGATCATCGACGCCACCGGTGCCCTGGAGTACACCCGCAGCCGCGCCGTGGAGATGGCCGACCTGGCCCTGGCCCAGCTCGAGAAGCTGCCGGCCAGCCCCTACCGCGACAGCATGGCCGAACTGGCCCACCTGGCGGTGGATCGCCAGGCGTGAAAACGCTCCGGCGGGGTTGCATTTGGCCGGCATTTGCGTAAACTACGCTGCGTCGATGAGGCGGAGCCCTCGAGAATCGACATCGGAGTATAGCTCAGCTTGGTAGAGCGCTGCCTTCGGGAGGCAGAGGTCGTAGGTTCGAATCCTGCTACTCCGACCAACGAATTCAAGGCCTTGCGATCACTCGCAAGGCCTTTTTCGTTGCTCGGCTTGCCAGCCACCGCGCGACCTCTGCCTCCCGAAGGCAGAGGTCGCGCGTTCGAGGGAGAAGCGCTCAGGTCACCGTGATCACGCTGCAACTGGCGGTGTGGCTGACCTTGTGGGAGACGCTGCCGAACATCATCCCACGCACGTCGCTGAGACCGCGGCTGCCCATCACGATGACATCGGCGGTGACCTTCTCGGCCTCCTCGTTGATCAACTCGGCAGGGCGCCCCTGGCGCACGCTCTCCTCCACCTCAAGACCGCTCAGGTCGACCGCGTCACGCGCCTGCTCGATCACCTTGTGGGCTTCCTCCTTCATGCCCGCGGCCAGCTTCTCGCGCTCCGCCTCGGAGAACGGCTCGGCGGTGCCACCGGTGAACAGCCCGATATTGTCCGGCGGAAACTCCGCCACGGTCATCAGGTGCAGCTTCGCCGTCCCGCCACGCGCCAGGGAGGCAGCAACATTCAGCGCCTTGATGGCGTGCTCGGAACCGTCGAGGGGCACCAGAATGGTCTTGAACATGAGAAGTCTCCTGCAGTGGCGGAAAGAACTGAGGGCGGTGACTCCCCCTCTCACTTCAGCATAGTGCCCGAGCGCCGCTTCGCCTTGTCCTGCGTCAAACCTCCCCCGGGCCAGGGGCCTGGGTCACGCCGCCCAGCCGAAGCCGAGCAGCGGCATCGCCAGGGCGAAGACCACCGCCACGATCACCACCAGCGCTGCCAGGCTGACCAGTGCCCCGGCGCGCACCATCTCCGCCACGCTGAGCTGGCCACTGGCGAAGACCACGGCGTTGGGCGGGGTGGCCACCGGCAGCATGAAGGCGCAGCTCGCCGCCATGGCCACCGGCACCGAGAGCAGCAGCGGGCTGTGGCCGAGGCTGACCGTCAGCGAGGCGGTGAGCGGCAGGATGGCGGCGGCCGTCGCGGTGTTGCTGGTCATATGGCTCATCGCCATCACCACCAGCGCCACCATGGCCACCAGCCCCCAGGTCGGCCAGCTTCCGAACACGGCCAGGCCCTCGGCGACTGCCGCGGCCAGACCGCTGGACTCGATGGCGGTCCCCAGGCTCAGCCCGCCACCCACCATGATCAGCACACCCCACGGCAGGTTGGCCGCGGCATCCCAGTCCATCAGGAACTGACGCTGGCGCCAGCGTGCCGGTACCACGAACAGCAGCACGGCGGCGGTAACCGCGATGCCGGCATCACTGAGCGGCACCTCCAGCCAGGCCTCGAGCAGTGGGCGAAACACCCAGGCCAGGGCGACCAGGGCGAAGATGGTCGCCACCCGCCGCTCCGGGCGCGTCATCCGCCCCAGGTCGCGGGCCTGCTCCTCGAGCATGGCGGCGACCCCGGGCAGCTCGCTGCGCCCCACCGGGTAGATCCAGCGGGTGAGCAGCCACCAGGCCAGCGCCAGCAGCAGCAGCGCGGGAGGCAGCGCCACCGCCATCCACTGGGCGAAGCCGATCTCGATGCCGTAGCTGTCGGCCATGAAGCCGGCCAGCAGGGCATTGGGTGGCGTGCCGATCAGGGTCCCCATGCCGCCGATATTGGCGCCCAGGGCGACCCCCAGCAGCAGGGTCAGCGCCATATGATGGCTGCCCCCCTCGCCACCGCGCTGCTTGAGCATCTCCAGCACCGAGAGGCCGATGGGCACCATCAGCGCCGCGGTGGCGGTGTTGCTCACCCACATGCTCAACGCGGCGGTGGCGGCCATGAAGCCGGCCACCAGGTGATCGGGGCGGCGCCCCGCCACGCGCAGCACCAGCATGGCGATACGCCGATGCAGCCCCCAGCGCTGGATCGCCTCAGCCAGCAGGAAACCACCCAGGAAGAGAAATATCAGCGGGTTGGCGTAGGGGGCGGCGACGTCCTCGATGGGCGCCACCTCGAGCAGCGGCAGCAGCACCAGCGGCAGCAGCGCCGTCACCGCGATGGGTACCGGCTCGAGCACCCACCACACGGCCATCCAGGCGGTCAGCGCCACCACCCGCCAGGCCGGTTCGGACAGCCCCTCCGGGGCACCCAGCATCAGCAGCAGCCCCGCCAGCAGAGGCCCCAGCAGCAGGCCGAGCGGCACCTTGAGCCGCGCCAGCCGGGACTCCTGCTGCGACTCAGTCGTCATCGCCGAGGCCCCGGAGCCGCGCCTTGCGTTCCCGGTTGCGCCGATACAGCCGCACCAGGGCGATCCACAACGCCGCCGCCACCATGGCGGCCAGGGTCCAGCCCTGCCAGGGGCGCGCGGCGTCCCCCATCACGGTCTCCAGGGTGATGATCAGGATGAAGCCTAGCGCCTGGCTGGCAATGGCCAGGGCACGCAGGGTGTCGAAGGCGGACTTGGCCATGGCGGCTCCCGGTAACGGATGCGTCGGATGACAGTCCCGTCCACCGGCAGTAGGCTTGGCGGGGTCCGGGATCGGCTGCGCCACAGTGTAACCGCTCGTCACTCGCTCGCCGACCCTGCCCTCAAGGAGTCACGCCCCATGGATGCCATCGCACTCGGCCCCGTCCTGCTCTCGCTGCCGCGCCTCTACGCCTTCGTCGCCGCCCTGCTGCTGCTCGCCACCAGCGCCTGGCTGCTGGGGCTGCCGCGGCGCATCCATGCCCGCTGGTTCAATGGCCTGCTGCTGGCCTGGCTGATCGGCGCCAGGGTCGGCCATGTGGCCCTGCATCTGGACGCCTATGCCGCCGCCCCGCTGGACGCCCTCAAGCTGTGGCAGCCGGGCTATCACGGGCTGTGGGGGCTGATGGCCGGGCTGATCTGGACCGGCTGGGCGCTGCGCGAGCACCTCGGCCGGCTGGTGGGGGCCATGGCCATGCTGGTAGTCGTCTCGGCTCTGTGGCTGGCCGCCGTCACCCTGGCACCCTTCGGTGGCGGCATGGTGCTCAAGCAACTGCCCGACATCGCCCTGGAGGATCTCGACGGCAATACGATCAACCTGCGCGAGCTCGAGGGCGAGCGGGTGGTGCTCAACCTGTGGGCCACCTGGTGCCCGCCCTGCCTGCGCGAGATGCCACTGTTAGCCGAGGCCGATGCCCGGGAGGACGTCACCGTGGTGGTGGCCAACCAGGGCGAGTCGTTGCTGCAGGTGGTGCGCTACCTGGACGACCAGGAACTCGACTTCCGCTATGCCCTGCTCGACCCCCACCAGGAGGTGATGGTGCTCAGCGAATCACCGGGGCTCCCCACCACGGTGCTGTTCGATGCTGAAGGCCGCGCCGTGGAGCGCCATGTCGGCGAACTCACCCGCGCCCAGCTGGATAGCTGGCTGGGCCGGGAGAAGTAGCAGGGCTATCACGGCTAATCATCCGGCAATAGCGAAAGGCGCCGGGAAAGCCTTGAGCTGCGGATAACCCTGCGAGGTAGTCCCACGCTTAAGCCGCGACGGGCTTTGCTGTAAGATACCGCGCCCTGTCCCCGGGCCGCCCCTTTCCAGCGGCCGTGAGCGCACCCTGTTACAGCATCCTCGAGGCATCATGAGCGACTTCTCCCCCGGCCAGCGCTGGATCAGCGACGGCGAGGCCGAACTGGGCCTTGGCACCATCCTCAGCTGCGACGCCCGCAGCGTCACCGTGCTGTTTGGCGCCAGCCAGGAAACCCGCACCTACAGCAGCCGCCAGGCACCGCTGACCCGCGTGGCCTTCGGCAGTGGCGACCGCATCCGCGCCGCCGAGGGCTGGACGCTGACCGTCGATGACACCAAGGAGGTCGGCGGCCTGATCGTCTACATCGGCGAGGATGACCAGGGCGAGCTGCGTGAACTGCCCGAGGCACGCCTGGCCGACAGCATGCAGTTCGACCAGGCCCGCGACCGCCTGCTCACCGGTCAGGTCAACCGCAATGACTGGTTCGACCTGCGCTTCCGCACCCTGCACCACTACCACCGCGTGGAGCAGAATCCGTCGCTGGGCCTGGCCGGCCCGCGCATCGACCTGATTCCCCACCAGCTGTATATCGCCGACGAGGTCTCCCGGCGCCACGCCCCGCGGGTGCTGCTGGCCGACGAGGTGGGGCTGGGCAAGACCATCGAGGCGGGGTTGATCCTCCACCGCCTGCTGCTCACCGGCCGCGCCGAGCGGGCGCTGATCCTGGTGCCGGCGAGCCTGACCCACCAGTGGCTGGTGGAGCTGCTGCGCCGCTTCGCCCTCGAGGTGACCCTGCTCGACGAGCAGCAGAGCCAGGCCCACGGCGACACCAACCCCTTCGAGGCTGGCCAGCTGGTGTTGGCCAGCCAGGACTGGCTGTTCGCCAATCCCCACCGCCAGTCCCAGGCAGAAGCCTGCGCCTGGGATCTGCTGATCGTCGACGAGGCCCACCACCTGGACTGGAGCGAGGAGCAGGTCGGCCCCGGCTACGCCTGCGTGGAGCGCCTGGCCGCCGAGAGCGAGGGCCTGCTGCTGCTCACCGCCACCCCGGAACAGATGGGCATGGAGAGCCACTTCGCCCGCCTGCGCCTGCTCGACCCCGACCGCTACCACAGCCTGGCCGCCTTCCGCGAGGAGGAGTCCCACTACGTGGAAGTGGCCGAGGCTATCGACGCCCTCGAGCGCCTGCCCGGTGCGGATGCGGACCGTGAACGCATCGCCGCGGTGATCGACGAGCCCGACAGCCTGGCGCTGCTCGATACCCTGGCCGACCCCGAACGCGGCGATGACCAGCACGTCGCCGCCCGCCACCAGCTGCGCGACCAGCTGCTCGACCGCCACGGCACCGGCCGGGTGATGTTCCGCAACAGTCGGCGCCACGTGGGCGGCTTCCCCGAGCGGCGCCTGCACGTCACCGAGCTTGCGCCCCCGGCCGCCTATCGCCGGGTGCTGCGCAAGCTGGGCCACGACGAGGAGTACCTCGACGACCTGCTGATCGAGACCGGGCTGGACCACCCCGAGGTGCTGATCTACCTGGACTCCATGTACCGCGCCCTGGCCGACGACCCGCTCAACGGGGAGCCCTGGTGGCAGATCGACCCGCGAGTCAGCTGGCTGCTCGAGCGACTGGCCGATGACGCCGAAGGGGGCCTGGCCGGCGACAAGGTGCTGGTGATCGCCCATAACCGCGAGACCGCCGAGGGGCTGGCCGAGGCGCTGCGCGTGCTGGGGGGCTACCATGCCCCGGTGTTCCACGAGGGGCTCTCGCTGGTGGAGCGAGACCGCGCCGCTGCCGCCTTCGCCGACGAGGAGGAGGGCTGCCAGGTGCTGGTGTGCTCTGAGATCGGCTCCGAGGGGCGCAACTTCCAGTTCTGCCGCCACCTGGTGATGTTCGACCTGCCGTTGCATCCCGACCAGCTGGAGCAGCGCATCGGTCGCCTGGACCGCATCGGCCAGCGCCACGCCATCGAGATCCACGTGCCGGTGTTCACAGCCAGCCCCGGCGCGAAGCTGCTGCGCTGGTTCCGCGACGGCATGGACGCCTTCAGCGCGCCCCACGGCATCGGCAGCGAGATCTTCGATGCCTTCGGTGATGCCCTGGCTGACGCCCTGCTCGACGACGAGGCCCTCGAGGAGGTGATCACGGAGACCCGGGCGCTGTTCGAGAGCCGCCTGGCCGAGCGCGAGGCTGGCCGCAACCGCCTGCTGGAGCTCAACGCCTGCCGGCACGAACGTGCCGAGGCGGTGGCCGCGGCGATCGGCGAACTGGACGAGGACCGTGCCCTGCCCCGCTACCTGGACCTGGCGCTGGATATCTTCGGCGTCGACAGCCAGGAGCTGGGCGGCGGCATCCAGCACCTGGTGGCCGGGCCGCAGATGCTCGACGGCCTGCCGGGGCTGGCCAAGGGAGAAGAGGGCTTCTCGGCCACCTTCTCGCGCTCACGCGCGCTGGCCCGGGACGACGTGCAGCGGCTCTCCTGGGAGCATCCGATGGTGCGCGAGATAATGGGCCGCATCCTCGACGGCAGCATGGGCAATACGGCACTCGCGCTGCTCCGGCATCCGTCGCTGCCTCCCGGGCGGGTCATGGTGGAGCTGATCTACCGCACCCACTGCCCGGCGCCCAGGAAGCTGCACCTCAACCGCTTCCTGCCACCCACCGCGGTGCGCGTGCTGCTCGACGAGTCCGGCGCCAACCTGACCGACAAGATCTCCTTCACCGGGCTCTCGAAGAACCTGCAGAAGGTCAAGAAGGCGATGGCCCGGGACCTGATCCGCAGCCGCCTGGAGCAACTGCGAGAGTTGCTCGACCGCGGCGAGGGCGAGGCGGAGCGCGAACTGCCCTCCATCGTCGAGGCGGCCCAGGGGCGTATGCGCGAGGAGCTCGATGGGGAGCTGTCGCGCCTCACCGCCCTGGCGCGGCGCAACCCGGCGGTACGCGACGACGAGCTCGAGGCGCTGCGCGCCGAGCGCGCCGCCCTGGACGAGGCCATCGAGGGCACCCGCCTGCGCCTGGACGCCGTGCGAGTCATCGTGACTGTAGGGGAAGAAACAAGGTAGACGGGGCTGTCCCCGGCGCCCCTTGGGCGCTTGGCCACTACCCCAGAATATCGGCCAGGGCGGCTTCCAGCGTCTCGTACTCGAAGCGGAAGCCCGCCTCCTGGAGTCGCTTCGGACGCATGTCGGCGCCGGTGAGCAGCAGCCGCGCCATCTCGCCGAAGGCGGTCTCCAGGGCGATGGCTGGCACCGGAAAGAGCGCCGGTCGCCCCAGCTGCTTAGCCAGGGTGCGGGTGAACTCGGCGTTGGTGACCGGGTGCGGTGCGCTGCCGTTGAAGGGCCCCTCCAGGTCGTCGCGCTCGAGCAGGAAGAGGATGGCGCGCACCAGGTCTTCCCGGTGCACCCAGGGCATGAACTGCTTGCCGCTGCCGAAGCGCCCACCCAGCCCCAGCTTGAAGGGCGGCAGCATCTTCTGAAGGCTGCCGCCGCCCTGGTCGAGCACCAGGCCGATGCGCAGCCGGACGACCCGTACACCGAAGGATTCGGTCTCCCGGGCAGCCTCCTCCCAACGCCGGCATAGACGGTGGGCGAACTCGTCGTGGGGCGGCGTCTCCTCGGTCACCTCGCGGCTCCCCTGGTCGCCGTAGTAACCCATCGCCGACGCGGAGACCAGCGCGCGGGGCAGCCGCCCGCCGGTCTGCTGCAGCTGCTCGCAGAGACCCACCAGCTCGCGGGTGGCGTTCAGCCGCGAGTCGAGCAGCTTCTCCTTCTGGTCGTCGCTCCAGCGCTTGGCGGCGATGGACTCGCCGGCCAGGTTGACCAGGGCCTCGGGCGGGGTGTCGACGAAGTCCAGCGCCGAGCGCCGCACGTCCACCGCCTCGGGGAGTCGACCCCGCGCCGCGGCGGGATCCCGCGAGACCACCTGCACCCGGTGCCCCGCCTCCACCAGCCGCTGGCACAGACGCTGGCCCACGAAACCGCTTCCTCCGGTGATCAGCACGCGCATCTGGGTCTCCTCGTATCCGTGATGAGTTATACAGCTGTTGTACACTTCTGCTAGTCTAGCGGAAAACCATCCTCGAGGGTGCCATGACTCAGCCTCAGAACAATACCGCCATCATCGGCGCCGGCATCGCCGGCCTGGCCTGTGCCCGCGCGCTGGCTGCCGCCAGCCGGCCGGTGAGCCTGTTCGACAAGGCCCGGGGCCCGGGAGGCCGCATGTCCAGCCGCCGGCTGCCGGAGGCCACCCTGGACCTGGGCGCCCAGTTCCTCAGCGTGCGCGACGCCACCTTTGCCGACGCCGTAGAGGGGTGGCAGGCGTCGGGCTGCCTGGCCGAATGGCCCACCTCGCTGTGGTCCGCCGCCGAGGATGGCTGGCACCGCCATCGGGACGATCTGCTGCGGCTATGCGGCACCCCGCGCATGAGCGCGCTCACCCGCCACCTGGCAGAGGGACTCGAGCTTCACGCCGGGACCCATATCGAGCGACTCGAAGGCGACGCCCGGTCGTGGTGGCTGGTGGACACCGAAGGCAGCCGTCACGGCCCCTTCACACAGGTAGTCGTCGCCACCCCTGCGCCCCAGGCCCGGACACTGGTGGCACCCCACGATGCGGCCCTGGCCGAGGCCTGCGCGGCGGTGATCCAACGCCCCTGCTGGGCCGCCTGGGTGCTGTTCGATGCGCCGTTGCCAGGGCTGCCCGAGGTGGACCACGACTGGCAGGCGGTGCGCCTGGCGGATCCGGCGCTACGCTTCGTGGTTCGCAACCATCTCAAGCCTGGCCGCCACGACCAGGGGGAGAGCCTGACCCTGCTGGCCAACCTCGAATGGAGCGAGGCACGCCTCGAGGATGGCCCCGAGACCATCGCCGAAGCACTGCTCGACGCCTTCCAGCGTGGCCTGCCTGGCGATGTCACCCTGCCCGAGCCCAGCGCCATGGGCGCCCACCGCTGGCGCTACGCCCAGCCCGATGTCTTCGCCACGGGCGAGGCGGTCAACCTCGACTACCGCATCTCCGGCAACGGCCTGGCGCTGTGCGGGGATGGCTGGCGCGGCCCGCGCATCGAGGACGCCTGGCTCTCCGGCCACCATCTGGGCGAGGTCCTGGCCAGCGAGCCAAACCGATCCCCTTTATCCACCCCTGATGCATCACGCCGCAAAGGACATCTTGCGCCATGACTGAGCCGACCCAGCACGGCGGCGAGACTCCGCTCTACCCCATTCGAGAGGTGTCGCGCCTCACCGGCGTCAATTCCGTGACCCTGCGCGCCTGGGAGCGCCGTTACGGGCTGATCAAGCCACGCCGCACACCCAAGGGGCATCGCCTCTATGCTCGCGAGGATATCGAGCGGGTGGAGCAGATCCTGCAGTGGCTCAACCGCGGAGTCCCGGTGAGCCAGGTACGTGAGCTGCTCGACCGTCCCGACATCGCCGAGCCCGAGGCAGCGCCCCCCGCCCCAGGCGACTGGCCCGCACAGCGCAGCCGCCTGGTCGTCGCCGTGGAGGCACTGGATATCACGCGACTCGAGACCCTCTATGCCGAGTCGCTGGCTCTCTATCCGGTGACCACCTGCGTGGTCGAGCTGTGGGCGCCGGCAATACGCGAGCTGGAGGAACGCTGGGGCGAGCGGCTGGGTGACGAGCTGCAGCGCCGCACCCTGGAGTCCTTCCTGCGCACGCGCATCGGCATGCGCCTCTATCACGGCAATGCCCTCGTCGAGGGGCCCACCCTGTTGGCCATGCCGCTGCCCGACGACCCCGGCACCCTGTGGCTGCTGCTGGCCGCGCTGGTAGCCGGCGACCGTGGCCTGAACGTGCGGCTGCTCGACGTCGCGCCACCTCTAGGCGAGCTGCCCCTGGCGGTGGAGCGCCTGAGCGCCAGCGGCGTTCTGCTGGCCGGCAGCCATGCCGGGCGCACCGACCTGATCCGCCGCCAGTTGCCGCGTCTGGCGGAACAGCTGGCGGTCCCCCTCGGGCTGTGTGGCCCGGTGGCACGCATTCGACAGGCCGACCTCGACGACAGCGGTGTGGCGGTGCTGGGAGATGACCTCGGCGAAGCGATCACCCGGCTACAGACCCTGCTTCCCATTGCCTGACAAGGACGACTGACGGAGCGACCATGACGCCGACCCTGATGTGGTTTCGCAGCGACTTGCGCCTGCATGACAACCGCGCCCTGGCAGCGGCGTCCCGGCGCGGCCCGGTAGTGGCGGTGTATCTACGCGCCCTGCCACACTGGCAGCGCCACGGCCACGGCGCCAATCAGCTCGACTTCCGCGCCCGGGGCGTGGCCGCCCTGAAGGAGGACCTCGAGGGGCTCAATATCCCGCTGCTGCATCGCGATATCGACGACTTCGCCGAGGCCCCCGAGACGCTGCTGGCCATCGCCCGGGAGACCGGCGCCAGCGGGTTGCACTTCAACCGCGAGTACCCGGTGGACGAACTCGCCCGGGACGCCGCGGTGATCGAGGCCTTCCGGGCGGCGGGACTCGAGGCCCATGGCCACCATGACGCCGTGGCCTTTGCCCCGGGGGAGCTGCTTACCGGCAAGGGGGACTACTATGGCGTCTTCACCCCCTTCGCCCGAGCCTGGCACCGCCGCCTCGACGCCGAGCGCCTGGCGCTCAGCGACACCCCTGTCCCCCAGGCACCCACCGGTATCGAGAGCGACACGCTGCCCGAACTGCCCGAACTCGCCGACACCCCCATCGACGGCCGCCAGTGGCCCGCCGGAGAGGCGCCGGCCGCCGACCGCCTGGAACGCTTCCTGCGCTTCCGTGGCCGCCATTACGCCAGCCAGCGCGACTTCCCCGCCATCCGCGGCACCAGCGAACTTTCCCCCTACCTGGCACTGGGCATGATCTCCCACCGCCAGTGCCTGCAGGCGGTGCTCGCCGAGAATGACGGCAGCCTGGGCGAGGGCGATGCGGGCCTGGTCGCCTGGGTCAACGAACTGGTGTGGCGGGAGTTCTACCGCCATGTGGCGGTGGGCTTCCCGCGGGTCTGCCGCCACCGCCCCTTCCAACGCCATACCGAGGCGCTGGCCTGGCGCGACGACGAGGCGGGCTTCGCCGCCTGGTGCGAGGGGCGCACCGGGTACCCCATCGTCGATGCCGCCATGCGCCAGCTCGTCGCCACCGGCTGGATGCACAATCGCCTGCGCATGATCACCGCCATGTTCCTGAGCAAGCACCTGCTGGTCGACTGGCGCCGCGGCGAGGCCTTCTTCCTGCGCCACCTGGTGGATGGCGAGTTCTGCGCCAACAACGGTGGCTGGCAGTGGGCCGCTTCCACCGGCACCGATGCGGCTCCCTACTTCCGCATCTTCAACCCCACCACCCAGTCTCAGCGCTTCGACCCCGAGGGCCGCTTCATCGCCGAGTGGCTGCCGGAACTCGCCGCGCTGCCCGCCAAGGCGCGCCACGCTCCGCCCCGGGACCTGCTGGGAAGCAGCGGCTATCCGCCCCCCATCGTCGATCACAAGGCGGCACGGGCCCGGGCCCAGGATGCCTTCAAGGCCCTCAAGGCCGACTGACACCACCCCGCGGAGAGATGCCATGTCGGACGATGCCCAGCTGGAAGCCTTCTGCAGTTTCTTCAATAAGCTCGACAAGAGCTGTACAGAAAGGCTCTACGAGTTCTATACTCCAGATGTCGTCTTCCAGGATGCACTGCACCGTATCGAGGGCGCGGAGTCGCTGGAACGCTACTTCGCCACCTTATACAGAAACGTTACATCGTGCCGATTCGACTTCCACGAGCGGCAACGTAGCGGTAGGGAAGCCTTCGCCACCTGGACCATGCACCTGGAGCATCCCCGGCTGGACAAGGGGCGTGTAATCGCGGTGGAGGGGTGTTCTCACCTCACTTTCGCGGAGGACGGCAGCGGCCGGATCGCCCGCCATCGCGACTACTTCGATGCCGGCGCCCTGCTCTACGAACGGCTGCCCCTGTTGGGCGGCACTATACGACTGATCAAGCGCCAACTCGACGCCTGAAGGCAGCGGCCTCGGGCGCGGTAACCACCACCCGGAGGCTCCATGTCCGACCCCCAGCGCATCTGGCTCACCGGCGCCACCTCAGGCATCGGCCGCGCCCTGGCCGAACGCCTGCTGGCCCGCGGCGACCGTGTGGCGCTCAGCGGACGCGACGCGGCGGCCCTCGACGAACTGGCCTCCGGCCACGACAACGCCCTGGCGCTGCCCCTGGACGTCACCGACCGCGTGGCGGTACGCGATGCCGGCCGGCAGCTCGAGGCGGCCTTCGGCGGACTCGACCTGGTGATCCTCAACGCCGGCACCTGCGAGTACCTCGACGCCCGCGACTTCGACACCGACCTGGTGGAGCGGGTCTTCGCCGCCAACTTTCATGGAGCGATCCACTGCATCGACGCCGCCCTGCCGCTGCTGCGCCGCGCCCGGACCCAGGGGAGCCGGCCGCTGCTCGCCGCCACCTCAAGCGCCGCGGCCTACCTGCCGCTGCCCCGGTCCGAGGCCTACGGCGCCTCCAAGGCCGCGTTGAGCCACTTCCTGGAAGCGCTGCGCCTGGACCTGGACGCCGAGGGGATCGACGTCAGCGTGATCCATCCCGGCTTCGTCAGGACTCCGCTCACCGACCGCAACGACTTCGCCATGCCGATGCGGATCGAGGTCGACCAGGCCGCCGAAGCGATCCTCGCGGGCCTGGCCCGGCACCGCCTGGACATCCACTTCCCGCGCCGCTTCACCCTGCTGGTCAAGCTGGCGGGCATCCTGCCCGCTCCCCTGCGCTATCGACTGGGGCGGCGCCTGGCGCGGCCCGAGACCGCCACAGAGACCCGCCCATGAATGCTCGCCCTCCCCATCCCATGGACAGGCGGCGCATCGCCGTGGTCGGCAGCGGCATCGCCGGCATGGCCGCCGCCTGGTACCTCTCGGGTCGCCATGAGGTGACGCTGTTCGAGGCCGATACCCGCCTGGGTGGCCATACCGCCACCGTGGATGTGGAGCTCGAGGGTCGCCACTACGCCATCGATACCGGCTTCATCGTCTTCAACGACTGGACCTATCCGCACTTCCAGCGGCTGATGCAGCGCCTCGGAGTGCTCACCCAGCCCACCGAGATGAGCTTCTCGGTGCACGAGACGAGCCGAGACTTCGAGTACAACGGCCATACCCTGACCAGCCTGTTCGCCCAGCGCCGCAACCTGCTGCGCCCCAGCTTCTACGGCCTGCTGCGCGAGATCCTGCGCTTCAATCGCGAGGCGATACGGGCCATGGATGACGGCACGCTCGACCCCGCCATGACGCTGGGTGAGTGGCTCGAGAGCAACGCCTTCGGCGAGGCCTTCCAGCGCCGCTACCTGCTGCCCATGGGGGCGGCGATCTGGTCGGCGAGCCTGAGCGACCTGCGTGACTTCCCGCTGCAGTTCTTCGTGCGCTTCTTCCGCCACCACGGCCTGCTGTCGGTCAACGACAGGCCCCAGTGGCACACCCTGGTCGGCGGTTCACGCAGCTATATCCCGCTGCTCACCGCGCCCTATGCGAGCCGCATCCGCCAGTCGACTCCGGTGCGCGGCATCCGCCGGCTGGCCGATGGCGTGGCGCTGCGCAGCGATCTGGGAGTCGAGCACTTCGACGAGGTGGTGCTGGCCTGCCACGCCGACCAGGCGCTGGCGCTGCTGGAGGACCCGAGCCCCGCCGAGCACGAGATCCTCGGCGCCCTGCCCTACCAGGACAACGAGGTGGTGTTGCATACCGACACCCGCCTGCTGCCGCGGCGGCCTCGCGCCTGGGCGAGCTGGAACTACCGCCTCGACGGCCGCGACGAGGCGGCCAGGGTCTCGGTCACCTACGACATGAACATCCTGCAGCGCCTGGAGGCGCCCCACACCTTCTGTGTCACGCTCAATGACAGCGACGCCATCGCGCCGGAGAAGGTGCTGGGCCGCTTCACCTACGCCCACCCCCAGTTCACCCTGGCCGGCGAGGCGGCCAAGGCGCGCCACGCCGAGATCTCCGGCGCCGCCTTTCGCACCCACTACTGCGGCGCCTACTGGCGCAACGGCTTCCACGAGGACGGCGTCTGGAGCGCCCTGCGCGTGGCCCATGCCCTGGGTGGTGACGAGGCGGGGCCCGAGGGCGTCGCGGAGTTGCTGAGCCCGGTGGCAAGGGAGGCCGAGCACGCATGATCGCCACGCCCCGCTCACGCATCTACCGCGGCGAACTGCGCCATCGCCGCTTCCTGCCGCGCGAGCACGCCTTCAGCTATGGGGTGTGGATGGCCTGGCTCGACCTCGACGAGCTGCCTGAACTGTTCGACGGGGTACCCGGTTTCAGTGCCCGGCGCCCCGCGCTGGCGCGTTTCCGTCGCGAGGACTACCTGGCTCCCCACGACCGGCCATTGAAGCAGGCGGTGCGCGAGGAGCTCGTGCGGCAGCTGGGCGACACCCCCGACGGCCGCATCTGCCTGCTGACCCAGCTGCGCACCCTGGGCCTGGGCTTCAATCCCATCTCGCTCTACTACGCCTTCGACGCCGCGGGCGCGTTGCGCGCGGTGCTGGGTGAGGTGAGCAACACGCCCTGGGGGGAGCGCATCCGCTACGCCTGCGCGGTAGACCCGGCCCGCCACTCCCACGGGGCCGAGTTCGCCAAGGCGATGCACGTCTCGCCCTTCAATCCCATGGACATGATCTACCGCTGGCGCTTCAACACCCCCGGCGAGCGCCTGCTGATGCATATGGAGAACTGGCGCGAGGGCGAATGCCACTTCGATGCCACCCTGACCCTGACGGCCAGTCCCGCCACCCGTCGCGTGTTGCTGGGCACCCTGGCCCGCCAGCCGTGGATGAGCGCCAAGACCCTGGCCGGTATCCACTTCGAGGCGCTGCGCCTGTGGGCCAAGCGCGTGCCGATCCATGACCATCCCGGCGCCGACGCCGACCGTTCGTAGGAGAGACCGACGTGAACACGCTGCGCTCAGCCACCGCCCCCCGTCCCCTGACGGACGATGCCGACCGCCTGACCCGCTGGTTACGCCCGCGCCTGCTGGCCGAGCTGGACCGCCTGGAGGGCGGCCAGGTCACCCTGATTGAGGGGCATCAACGCCACCGCCTGGGCCAGGGCGGGCCACTCACGGTCACCCTGGTGGTGCGCGACAGCCGGGCGTGGAAACGCCTGGCGCTGGGCGGCACCGTGGGGGCGGCGGAGTCCTACATGGACGGTGACTGGGATGCCGATGACCTGGTCGCCCTGGTGCGGCTGTTTGCCGCCAACCTGGAGCGGGTCAACGGCGAGATCGAGACCGGCACCGCCCGCCTGGGTCGCTGGCTGCTGGCTGCCCTCTACCGCCTGCAACGCAACAGCCTCTCGGGGTCGCGGCGCAACATCTCGGCTCACTACGATATCGGCAACGAGCTGTTTGCCACCTTCCTGGACCGCGACCACCGCATGTACTCCAGCGCCGTCTTCCCCTACCCCGAGGCGAGCCTGGAGGAGGCCTCCACCTTCAAGCTGGACATCATGCTCGAGCGGCTCGACGTGCGCGCCGAACACCACCTGCTGGAGATCGGCACCGGCTGGGGCGGACTCGCCATCCACGCGGCGAAGACCCGCGGCTGCCGGGTCACCACCACCACCATCTCCGATGAACAGTACGCCCATACCGCGCAGCGCATCGAGGAGGAGGGCCTGGGCGAGCGCATCACCCTGCTCAAGCAGGACTATCGCGAGTTGGAGGGGCGCTACGACCGACTGATCTCCGTGGAGATGATCGAGGCGGTGGGCCATCAGTATCTGGAGACCTATCTCGCCACCCTGGACCGCCTTCTCACCGACGACGGCCTGGCGATGCTGCAGGCGATCACCATCCGCGACCAGCGCTTCGAGGCCGCCAAGCGCGAGATGGACTTCATCAAGCGCCATATCTTCCCGGGCGGCTTCCTGCCCTCCCATCACGCCATCCTGCGTGGCCTGACCCGAAGCACCTCGCTCAATGTGCTGGCCCTCGACGAGATCGGCCCGCACTACGCTCGCACCCTGCGCGAGTGGCGCCAGCGTTTCGAGGCCAGCCTGGAGAGGGTGCGCAACCTGGGCTACGACGAACGCTTCATCCGCATGTGGCGATACTATCTCTGCTACTGCGAGGGGGGCTTCCTGGAGCGCACCATCGGCACCTGCCACCTGTTGCTGGCCAAGCCCGGCGCCCGCCCCGCGACGCTCACCGGCAATGCCTGAGGCGGATCGACGGCGCTCGACGCCGCGCCTGGTGGCCAACCTGCTCGCCTTCGAGGCGGGCTGGCTGGCCTGCGTGCTGGGCGGCAGCCTGGTGGGCGCCACCGCGGCCGGCCTGATTCTCGCCGCCCACCTGCGCTGGCAGGCCTGGCCCGGGGAGTGGCGCTGGCTCGTCGGTTTTGCGCTGCTGGGCCTGGCGGTGGACGGCGGCCTGACCCTGGCCGGCGGCTTTCAATTCCACACCGACACCCTCGCCCTGGGACTGCTGCCGCCCTGGCTGTGGCTGCTGTGGCCACTGTTCGCTACCCTGCTGCACCACTCCCTGGCATGGCTCTGGTCACTCCCCTGGCTCGCCGCCCTGGGTGGCGCCATCAGTGGCCCGGCCTCCTACTACGCCGGCGCGGCGCTCGCCGGCGTGACCCTCGCCCCCTGGCTGCTGCCGGCCCAGGCGCTGGTCTGGGCCGGCCTTTGCCTGTGGCTATGCCGGCGCCTGAACGGCCGCCTCCCCTACCAACGCTGAGGTCATGAAGGCCTGGACACTGCCAGCTGGCGTGCATTCCCCCTGCACGGACAGTAGACTAGGCCACTAACAACATTCGACTCTCGGAAAGACTCAGTGATCAAGCAACACTCCTTCGACCGCGATGAACTGCTGGCCTGCTCGCGAGGCGAGCTGTTCGGCCCCGGCAACGCCCAGCTGCCGGCCCCCAACATGCTGATGCTCGACCGCATCACCTCCATCACCGAAGAGGGCGGTGAGCACGGCAAGGGCGAGCTGCTCGCCGAGCTCGATATCACTCCCGACCTGTGGTTCTTCGACTGCCACTTCCCCGGCGACCCGGTGATGCCCGGCTGCCTGGGCCTGGATGCCATGTGGCAGCTGGTGGGCTTCTACCTCGGCTGGCTCGGCCATCCCGGCCGGGGCCGTGCCCTGGGCTGTGGCGAGGTGAAGTTCACCGGCCAGATCCTGCCCGACGCCTCGAAGGTCACCTACCGTATCAATATCAAGCGCATCATCACCCGGCGCCTGATACTCGGCATGGCCGACGGCACCGTTGCCGTCGATGGCCGCGACATCTACCAGGCCAACGACCTTCGCGTCGGCCTGTTCACCTCCACCGCGAACTTCTGACCAGGAGGCTTCCATGCGACGAGTGGTAGTCACCGGCCTGGGCATCGTCTCCTGCCTGGGCAACGACCGACAGCAGGTTCTAGAGGCGCTCAGGGAAGGGCGCTCCGGCATTCGCTTCAAGGAGGAGTACGCCGAGCGAGGCTTCCGCAGCCAGGTGGCCGGCGTGGTCGATATCGACCTCGACGCCCTGATTGACCGCAAGCTGCGCCGCTTCATGGGCGACGCCGCGGCCTACGCCTATGTCAGCATGGCCCAGGCCATCGAGGACTCGGGCCTGGCCCCGGAGATGGTCTCCAACGAGCGCACCGGCCTGATTGCAGGCTCTGGTGGCGCCTCCAGCGCCAATCAGGTGGAGGCCGCCGACGTGATGCGCGAGAAGGGGCTGCGCCGCGTGGGACCCTACCGGGTCACCCGCACCATGGGCAGTACCGTGTCCGCCTGTCTGGCCACGCCATTCAAGATCAAGGGCATCAACTACTCGATCTCCTCGGCCTGCGCCACCTCGGCGCACTGCATCGGTAACTCCGTGGAGCAGATCCAGATGGGCAAGCAGGACGTGGTCTTCGCCGGTGGCGGCGAGGAGGAGCACTGGACCCTCTCCTGCCTGTTCGACGCCATGGGCGCCCTCTCCACCCACTACAACGACACCCCGGACAAGGCCTCGCGGCCCTATGACCAGGCCCGCGACGGCTTCGTCATCGCCGGCGGTGGCGGCATGCTGGTGCTCGAGGAGCTGGAGCACGCCCGGGCCCGCGGCGCTAAGATCTACGCCGAGGTGACCGGCTACGGCGCCACTTCCGACGGCCACGACATGGTCGCCCCCTCGGGCGATGGCGCGATTCGCTGCATGCGTCTGGCCATGGCCACCGTGGATGGCAAGATCGACTACATCAACACTCATGGCACCTCGACGCCGGTAGGCGATGTGGCCGAGCTCAAGGCGATCCGCGAGGTATTCGGCGACTCGACCCCGGCGATGAGCTCCACCAAGTCGCTGACCGGCCACTCCCTGGGCGCCACCGGCGTGCAGGAGGCCATCTACTCGCTGCTGATGATGGAGAACGACTTCATCGCCGCCTCGGCCAATATCGAGACCCTCGACGAGCAGGCCGCCGGCTTCGATATCGTGGCCCAGCGTCGCGACGGCGTTAACGTCGAGCGTGTGCTCTCCAACAGCTTCGGTTTCGGCGGTACCAACGCCTGCCTGGTGCTGGAGAAGCTCCGGGACTGAATCCCGGGTCAGCTCGAGTCGTAACGCAAGAGGCGCCCTAATCGGGGCGCCTCTTGCGTTGATGGGCCTCGGCCGGCGGTCCCAAGTGCGGGCCACCGCGGCGCCCTGATGAGCTCAGGCCGGCTCCCGCGCCTCGTCACGCACCGGCCTCGGCACCTCGGAGATCTCCGCCAGGGTCGCCTCGATCCACGCCTCGGTCTCGGCCAGCACTTCCTCCGGCGTTCGCCCTGCGGTCTCGATGGGCTCGCCCACCACCAGCGTCAAGCGTCCCGGATTCTTCACCCAATGGCGGCCCGGCCAGCGCTCGCCGGCGTTGTGGGCCACCGGCACCACCGGCACCCCGGCACGACAGGCGATCACCGCCCCGCTCTTGTTGTAACGCTTGCGGCTGCCAGGAACGACCCGAGTGCCCTCGGGGAAGATCAGCACCGACAGCCCCTCCTCCAGGCGCCGCTTGCCCTGGGTGAGCACCTGCTTGATGGCCCGTGAGGGGCGTGAACGATCCAGGGCGATGGGGTGCAGCAGCCGCAGGCCCCAGCCGAAGATCGGCAGATTCAGCAGTTCCTTCTTGAGCACCGTGCACACCGGCGGATGCAGCAACTGCAGGTAGACGGTCTCCCACTCGGACTGGTGGTTGGCCAGTATCACGCAGGGCCCGGCGGGCAGATGCTCTCGCCCGCGAAATTCATAGCGCACCCCGACCACCAGGTGGAACCAGCTGATGATGAAGTGGTTGTAGAGGTTGAGCAGCCGATAGCGGGAACCGAGCGGCAGGAAGGGCGCGGGCGGCAGGAAGAGCACGCCGCACACCAGCATGGCGGTGAAATAGCCCAGGTAGAAGAGCAGGCTGCGCAGCACGTTCATGACCCGCTCTCCTCCTCGCCACATGCCGGGGTGTTGGCCCGGCACCAGGCGTCCAGCATGTTGCTCAGCTCCAGCCGCCAGGGCTTCTGGTGCACGCCGAACACCTCCAGCACCCGCCGACAGTTGAGCACGCGGCGCAGCGGATGATCGTGATGGTGGTGCAATGCGCGCAGAGTGCCCAGTTCGCGATGATCGCCGCGCCCTTCCAGGCGAGTGGCCAACTGAGTACGCACCACCGAGACGAAGGTATAGACGCTCACCGGCTCGGTGCCGGCCAGATGGTAACTTCCCCAGGCATCGGCACCACACTGCTGCTGTTGCAGCATGCCGATCAGCGCCAGGCCCACCGCATCCGCCGAGGTCGGGCAGCAGGTCACGTCGGCCTCGCCGCGTACCTCCCCGGCGGTGATCAGGGTATCGATCAGCTCGTTGAGCCAGGCGTGACTCCCCTCCAGGGCGAACAGCGGCCCCAGCCGGACGATCAGGTGATGCGGATGCTCGGCGCGGATCCGGTCGCCGGTGGCCACCAGCCGCCGCAGGCTCTCGTCACGGGGCCGCGGAATCACGTGCTCGTCGATGGGCTCGGCGAAACCATCCTCGTAGAGCTGGTCGGAGACGCACCACACCAGCGGGATATCCGCCTGGCGGCACGCCTCCAGACAACGCTCCACCGCCTCGGCGTGGGCCGTCACCTCCGCCGGCGCGGCGACGATCGGCCGCGACAGCGGCGGAATCACCAGGGCATCCGGCGCCACCTCCGCCAGCCAGGCGGGATCCAGCTCCAGGCCCTCCTCGATGGTGAGCTCGGTATCCGAGCGGCGGTTGGCCTCCCGGGCCAGGGCCAGGCTCAGGCAGTGGCCGGCATCCAGTACCAGCAGCTTCACGCGCGCACCTCCCTCGGCATGCCGTCAGCGAAACGACGAATCAGAACGGGATCTCGTCATCGAAGTCGTCGAAGCTGCCCGGGTCGGGTGCCCCGAAGTTGCCGCCCTGCTGCTGGCCGCCGCCAGGCTGGCCGCCCTGGGCAGGACGCTGCGGGGGCTGCTGGGCAGGCTGCTGCGGGGGACGCTGCGGCGCTCCACCACCGAAGCCACCGCCCTGCTGGGGTGCCCCGCCCGGCTGACCACCTCCCTGGGGCTGGCCACCATAGCCGCCCTGCTGAGGCTGGCCGCCATAGCCACCCTGCTGGGGCTGACCACCCGCAAAGCCGCCGCCCTGGAAGTCACCACCACCGCGGGAGTCGAGCATCTGCATGTCGTTGACCACGATCTCGGTGGTGTAGCGATCCTGCCCGTCCTGCCCCTGCCACTTGCGGGTCTGAAGGCGGCCTTCGACATAGATCTTGCTGCCCTTCTTGAGATACTGCTGGGCGATCTCGGCGGTCTTGTTGAACAGCACCAGGCGGTGCCACTCGGTACGCTCCTGGCGCTGGCCACTCTGGCGGTCCATCCAGGTATCGGTGGTGGCCAGGTTGAGGTTGGCGATGGCAGTGCCGGAGGGGCTGAAGCGCACCTCGGGATCCTGCCCCAGATTGCCGATGAGGATGACCTTGTTGATGCCACGGGCCATGAGGGACTCCTTGTGATCTTGAATACGATGTCTTGAGTACGTTGTCTTGAGCACAGCGCCATGGATGCGCTGTCATGCATACATCGTGTCGCGGGCCGGGGCCGCCGCCTGGCGCCCCGCGCCATGAAGTGAAGGGCACGCCGTCAGGCGTGCTCCCTTCCCGTATCGATCAGTCTTGCCAGCGCCTCCTCGTCGAGGCGTTGGCGATCCACCTTGAGATAGGCCAGGCGCTCCTCGGGGACGATCAGCACGTCCTCCACGCCGGCCACCTCGGCGAACCTGGCCATCAGGGTCTCCAGGGCATCATCGCCGTGATCGTCGTCGAGTGCCACCACCTCGCTGACCAGATGCGGCGGCTGACGCATGCCTACCATTACCGCCAGCCAGGCCGCGGTCAACGCGGCGGCACCCAGGAAGACGGCCGGCAGCCCCCACTGCTGGGAGAGCGCCCCGCCGAGCACGCCGCCCAGGAAGGCCCCCAGGAACTGGCTGGTGGAGTAGACCCCCATGGCGGTGCCCTTGGCCCCGGCCGGGGCCAGCTTGCTGATCATCGACGGCAGCGTGGCCTCGAGCAGGTTGAAACCGATGAAGTAGAGCAGCAGCCAGCCGAGCAGGCCCCATAGCCCGGCGCCGGCCCAGGTCATGCCCAGCAGGCTGGCCAGCATCGCCGTAATGGCCAGCAGGCACATCGCCTTCATCTGCCGACGCTTCTCCGCGACCACCACCAGGGGCACCATGCCGACGAAGGCCAGCAGCATCACACCCAGGTAAGCCAGGCCGTGACGCTCGGTGGGGAGCCCCGCGTCGAGCAACCGGAACGGCACCGCGACGAAGATCGCCATCAGCACCAGATGCAGGGCGAAGATCGAGAGGTCCAGGCGCAGCAGGTCGGGCCGACCCAGGGTGCGGCCCAGCTGAGCGCGGTCGATGCCCACGTCGCGGTGACGCAGGCGACGCGGCGCAGGGGGCACCAGCCGCCACAGCACCGGCAGCCCCAGGGCAGCCAGGGCGGCGGTGAACCAGAACACCCCGGAGAGGCCGAAGTGGCTCGCCACCAACGGCCCCAGCACCATGGCCACGGCGAAGGCTACGCCGATGGAGAGGCCGATGGTGGCCATGGCCGCGGTGCGCACCTGTTCACGGGTCTGGTCGGCAAGCAGCGCCATGATCGCTGCGGCCACCGCACCGCTGCCCTGCAGGCAGCGACCGAGGATCACCCCGCCGATGGTATCGGCCATTGCCGCCACCACGCTGCCCAGCAGGAACAGCACAAGCCCGGCAGCGATCACCGGCTTGCGTCCCAGGCGGTCGGAGAGCAGCCCGAAGGGGATCTGCAGGGTGGCCTGGGTCAGGCCATAGATACCCAGCGCCAGCCCCACCAGCAGCGGCGTGGCACCGGCCAGGTCGTCGGCATACAGCGCCAGGACCGGCAGCACCATGAACAGGCCCAGCATGCGGGTAGCGTAGAGACCGGCCAGACCGGTGATGGCGCGCCGTTCGGCGGGGAGCAGCAGCCCGGAGACCTTGCGCATAGACGTAGCGAATCTTCCCTGGAGGGGCGCCAAGCGCCCAAGAGTGGACCGCCTATTCTAGCGGTTTGCCACCTGCCGGGGAAAGCCGGCATCCACGACCGCTTTGCCGCCGCCGGGAGCCGGCCCGTATAATCGATCTTTTGCCGCGCTCTTTTGCCGAGCTCATGAGGTGGGAATGGACAGGATTCTGGTCAGGGGTGCGCGCACCCACAACCTGAAGAATATCGACGTCGAGCTGCCCCGCGACAGGCTGATCGTGGTCACCGGGCTCTCCGGCTCGGGCAAGTCATCGCTGGCCTTCGACACGCTCTACGCCGAGGGGCAGCGTCGCTATGTGGAGTCGCTCTCCACCTATGCCCGCCAGTTCCTGTCGATGATGGAGAAGCCCGACGTCGACCATATCGAGGGACTCTCGCCGGCGATCTCCATCGAGCAGAAATCCACCTCCCACAACCCGCGCTCCACCGTGGGCACCATCACCGAGATCTACGACTACCTGCGTCTGCTGTTCGCCCGCGCCGGCACCCCGCGCTGCCCGGAGCATGGCGAGGACCTCGAGGCACAGACCGTCTCCCAGATGGTCGACCAGGTGCTGGCACTGCCCGAGGGCAGCAAGCTGATGCTGCTGGCCCCGGTGGTCAAGGGACGCAAGGGCGAGCACCTGCAGCTGCTCGCCGAGCTGCGCGCCCAGGGCTTCGTGCGCGCCATGATCGACGGCCAGGTGCTGGAGCTCGACGACATTGCCCCGCTGGAGAAGACCCGCAAGCACGATATCAGCGTGGTGGTGGATCGCATCAAGGTGCGCGAGGGCCTGCAGCAGCGCCTGGCGGAGTCCTTCGAGACGGCACTGGGCCTCGCCGACGGCGTCGCCATGGTCCACTTCATGGACGGCGAACAGGAGGACATCGCCTTCTCGGCACGCTTCGCCTGCCCGGTGTGCGGCTACTCCATCGCCGAGCTCGAGCCGCGCATGTTCTCCTTCAACAACCCGGCCGGCGCCTGCCCGACCTGCGACGGCCTGGGGGTACAGCAGGTGTTCGACCCCGACAAGCTGATCAGCCACCCGGAGCTCTCCCTGGCCGAGGGCGTGATCAAGGGCTGGGACCGGCGCAGCGTTTTCTACTTCAACCAGCTCCAGGCGGTAGCCGACCACTACCGCTTCACCCTTGAGACACCCTGGCAGGAGCTGGCTCGTCACGAGCGTGAGGTGATCCTCCACGGCAGTGGCCACGACGACATCGCCTTCCACTACGTCAACGATCGCGGCCGCAAGGTGACCCGGGAGCACCCCTTCGAGGGCGTGCTGCCCAACCTGCAGCGCCGCTACCGCGAGACCGAGTCGAGCATGGTGCGCGAGGAGCTCGCCCGCTACATCGCCGTGCAGCCCTGCCCGGCCTGCGAGGGCAGCCGCCTGCGCAAGGAGTCACGCCACGTCTACATCGACGAGCACACCCTGCCGGAGATGGTGCGCCTGCCCATCGGCGAGGCCTGGCGCTACTTCAAGGAGCTCGAGCTACCTGGGCGTCGCGGCGAGATCGCCGTCAAGATCGTCAACGAGATCCATGCCCGGCTGGAGTTCCTGGTCAACGTGGGCCTCGACTACCTCAACCTTGAGCGCAGCGCCGAGACCCTCTCCGGTGGCGAGGCCCAGCGCATCCGCCTGGCCAGCCAGATCGGTGCCGGCCTGGTAGGCGTCATGTATATCCTCGACGAGCCCTCCATCGGCCTGCACCAGCGCGACAACGACCGCCTGCTGCAGACCCTCGAGCGCCTGCGCGACCTGGGCAACACCGTGATCGTGGTGGAGCATGACGAGGACGCCATCCGCGCCGCCGACCACGTGCTCGACATCGGCCCGGGGGCCGGAGTCCACGGCGGCCGGGTCATCGCCCAGGGCACCCCCGAGGAGGTCATCGCCAACCCCGAGTCGCTCACCGGCCAGTACCTCGCCGGCACCCGGCGCATCGAGGTCCCGCCCTGGCGGATTCCCGGCAATCCGGAGAAGGTGGTGCGCCTCTCCGGCGCCCGCGGCAACAACCTCCAGGACGTCACCCTCGAACTGCCGCTGGGGCTGTTCGTGTGCGTCACCGGCGTCTCCGGTTCCGGCAAGTCGACACTGATCAACTCGACCCTGATGCCCATCGCCGCCCGCGAGCTCAACCACGCCACCAGCCTGACGCCGGCGGCCCACGATGGCATCGAGGGCCTCGATCAGCTCGACAAGGTGATCGACATCGACCAGAGCCCCATCGGGCGCACGCCGCGCTCCAACCCGGCTACCTATACCGGCATCTTCACGCCGATCCGCGAGCTCTTCGCCGGCACCCAGGAGGCGCGCTCGCGGGGCTACAAGCCCGGTCGCTTCTCCTTCAACGTCAAGGGCGGGCGCTGCGAGGCGTGCCAGGGCGAGGGCATGATCAAGGTGGAGATGCACTTCCTGCCCGACATCTACGTGCCCTGCGACGTCTGCAAGGGCAAGCGCTACAACCGCGAGACCCTGGAGATCGCCTACAAGGGCAAGAGCATCGACGAGGTACTGGGGATGACCGTGGAGGAGGCCCTGGAGTTCTTCTCGCCGGTACCGGCCATCGCCCGTCGCCTGCAGACCCTGCTCGACGTGGGCCTCTCCTACATCCGCCTGGGGCAGAGCGCCACCACCCTCTCCGGCGGCGAGGCCCAGCGCGTCAAGCTGGCCCGGGAACTGGCCAAGCGCGACACCGGCAAGACCCTCTATATCCTCGACGAGCCCACCACCGGGCTGCACTTCGAGGACATCCGCCAGCTGCTTACCGTGCTGCACCGCCTGCGCGACCACGGCAACACCATCGTGGTGATCGAGCACAACCTGGACGTGATCAAGACCGCCGACTGGATCGTCGACCTGGGCCCCGAGGGCGGCGGCGGCGGCGGGCGCATCATCGCCGAGGGCACCCCGGAGCAGGTGGCGCGCAACGAGGCCTCCCACACCGGCCGCTTCCTCAAGCCGCTGCTGGAGCGGGCCAAACACTCACGAAAAGAGACAGCAGGCACGACTTGACGCGACACCGAAGCGAGCGGCGTCGGGGACAGGCCTGGAGGGGGTCCTACGCCAGGGGTGAGAAGCACTGCTTCGAACGGGCTGGCCATGGATGGCCAGCACCGGTCCTGCAAGCGTAGCAGGACGCGAGAGCGAAGCAGGGCGTCGGTAGCGCCCAGGGATGATGAGATGGTCTCCTCCCTCTTTAGCGGCGTCGCAATGCGCCAGAATGGAAGAGACATCCATTCAAGGATCGGGCGATCCGAAGGAGGAGACCATGAATCAGCATACT
>NZ_JAJSPA010000022.1:0-58619 GCF_021282295.1 Halomonas sp. G15
GGGCCTCGTCGACGTTGATATCGCTGATGGTCATATCACCGCATAGGTGTGCCGAATGATGCTGTGCACTATGCCAGAAAAATCAGCTGGTTGGCGATACCCCATCCGCAGCCACCTGAATAGTTACTCTACTTCTACGATAATATCAATGCCTCGGGGGCGTTGAATAATCAGACCGATGTCGATGATGCTCTGGCCAACTCTGTCGTGGCGGGTGTCAGCAGCTTTTCTATTGCTGTCAACACAAAAGGTGGCGCGGCAACCACTATTGACCTTCTCTTCACTGCCGTCGATGGTACGGCAGGCACGGCTTCTGTTGATATCGACCCCAACAACCCGAGTCAGCCTTCCCTTATTGACATTGATTCATCAGATGTCACCTGGGAGGGGGACGCTTCGGGCCTTGCCATTGCCTCGGTTGAGTTCCTTGCCGGAGATGTGGATTACCGTGTCGGCGGTGACGTGAGCTACACCGAAATCACCCCGGCTGACGTTGGGTTGGATCTGCCGGTGATCATCACCGATGCCGATGGTGATATGGATGACGGCAATATCACCGGCACTATCACCAGCGACGGTGAGGAGAACTCAATTGAGCTTACTGAAGTTCCGGATGAGTTGTATGTCGGTAGCAATGAGGATAATACCCGAACCACAGAGGGCGGAAACGATGTGCTCGTGGGTGATGTCGGTGGCAATAAAACCACTATCACCCCCGGACAAGACTACAATGTATCACTGGTGGTTGATTCATCGGGAAGCATTGCCAATCAGCTGTCACTGCTGAAGGATGCTCTCAAGAAATTGGCAGGCCAGCTCGTCAATCATGACGGCTCCGTCAATCTGCAGATCGTCAGCTTCGAGACGAATGCCGAGACGCTGCTGACGCTGAATGACATTACCAACACCGATGGGGCATTGAGCACGATCGAGTCGGCGATCGACGATCTGGATGCCGATGGTGGTACCAACTACGAGGCGGCCTTCCTAGAGGCCAAGCAGTGGTTTGACGGCCAGCAGAATGACTATGAGAACCTGACGTTCTTCCTGACGGATGGTGATCCGACCTACCATCTCGATGCATCGGGTGAGCCCACAAGAGATGGCAGCGGTTTGCAAACCAGTGTGGGTAATTTGCAGAACACTATCGATGCCTTCGGACCGCTGTCGGAGATCAGCACCGTTTATGGGATCGGTTTGGGCAGCAATAACGTCAACGAGGAGTATCTCAAGTTCTTCGATAATACCGAGGTTGTGGGGCAAGGTACCGCTCAGCTTGGTGTATCGGAAACTACTTTGGCTGACTTCTTTGGCTCGAACGATCCGCTCGATCACTCTAATAGCTGGAGTAAGCTTCCGGGGAGTGATTCTAGTGGTGGTGCGGGGAGGTATTACGGAAATTACCTGACAGTGTGGGATGGTTATGGGAATGCAGCGACTACTGTTGCTAGCGACGCCTTTGACGTCGATGTCGATGGTAGTCAGGTGGAGTTTGTTTATCGTACTTATGATTCATCTAGCAGTGATTCGTTTGGTTGGAAGCTGCAGAGGAAAAATGATTCCGGTCCGCAATGGGAGGATGTCGGCGGATTTGAAACATTAGAAAGAACCGGTTCGGGAACCAGTATTACCAGTGATGAGCTCTCCTCCGGTACATATAGGATCGTGTTCCGGGTTGAGGATAATAGCAGTTCTGGTTTGTCTGATCTGGATGTTGATGATATCAAACTCATTGCACCAAACCTGGTGGTCGGTCCGGTTGGAGAGCCATCGCTAATCGACACGGCCGAAGAGCTCGACAACGTCCTCGAGGGCGGCAGCACGCAACAGGTGCCAGCCGAGGTCGGTGACGATGTGCTTCGTGGCGGCGATGGTGAGGATATCTTGTTCGGCGATGCCGTGGAGCATCCCGATCAACCTGGCGAGGGCTTCCAGGGCATCCTGGATAAGCTCGAGGCTGAGCTTGGTCAGGTACCGACGAACGATCAGGTGCTGGATTATCTGAAGGATAATCACGAGTCGTTGGTGCTGCCTCAGGATCAAGGAGGGGACGACACTCTGATTGGCGGGGCCGGCGACGATATCCTGATTGGTGGTGCGGGGGCCGATACCTTTGCCTGGGAGTTTGGCGATGAAGGTGACGTTGGCGCCCCCGCCGAAGATATCGTCAGGGACTTTACCGTGGTCGGCGATACGGAGGACGGTCAGTTCGGCGACACAGACGAGCCGGATGCCGACCGCCTGGATCTCGCTGATCTCCTGCAGGATGAGGAGAATCACGATATTAGCGACTATATCTTCGCTGAAGAAGACAGCGGCAACGTCGTTTTGTATATCAGCTCTAATGGCTCGTTGGCCGGCGACAAGGGTAACGCCGATCAGACGATCACCCTGGAGGGCAAATCATTCGCCGATTTTGGTGGAGATGTCAGCGACAGTGCCGACCTGATCCAGCAGATGATCGATAGCGGTCAGCTCAACATCGACCAGTAACCCACGAGTGATCACCCTTTGCCCTGTCCGGTTCGCCGGGCAGGGTAGTTTGCTATCCTGCCGTGAAATGCCGAGGGAATGGGAGCGAGCCATGTACATCAAGCGCGACGGTGACGGTCGCATCGAGCTGGTCAGCCGGGAGAAGACCCAAGCATGCGAGGAGTACCTGGCGGCGGATTCGCCGGAGCTCTTGGCGTTCTTGACGGAAGGGGAGGCGAATCAGGGACGTGCTTACTTCCAGGCGACGGACCTCGCCTTCGTGCGGGTGCTGGAGGACGTGATCGAGCTGCTGATGGACAAGGGGGTGATCAGCTTCACCGAGCTGCCGGATGCGGCCCAGGAGAAGGTGATGGAGCGCCAGTCGTTGCGTCGTCGGCTCAATGGCCTGCGGCTGGTGGACTCGGAGGATGAGGAGAGCGGGGTGATCTGAGTCTCGTTCGAAAGCCACTGTCGGGGCGTCTGTCGGCGCCATTCGCCCGGGGGACCCGGCCTCCCACAACGAAAAGCGCCGCCTGGCTTGTTTGCCAGGCGGCGCTTCTCGTTATGTGGCCTGTGTTCAGCCGCCGGGTCGGTCGAGCTGGCGGATACCGGGGCCGGTGACGCCGTCGATGCCGAGCTCGTGGACCAGCTCGGACTCCTGCAGGCTGTCGACGCCCTCGGCGATGGCCAGGATGCCGATGGAGTGGCAGAGGGTGGCCATGCCGCGCAGCAGGGTCTGGCGTTCGGGGCTCTCGGCGATGCCCTTGACCAGCGAGGCGTCGATCTTGAGGTAGGCGAGCCCCAGGTCCTTGAGGTCGGAGATACGGCGGAACTCGCGACCGACATGCTCGAGGCCGAGCTTGCAGCCGAAGGGCTGCAGCTGGCGGCACAGGCTGCGGAAGCTCTCCAGGTCGTGGATCACCATGGCCTCGGGGACCTCGATCCACAGCTGGCGGGCGGCCTCGCGATTGCCCTGCAGCAGTCCGCTCAAGTCCATCACGAAGCGGCCGTCGTGCACCGAGGCGGGGGAGAGGTTGATGCCGAGTGGCTTGCCGTGACGGTTGATCTCGCGCAGCGTCTCCCGGGCCACCGCCAAATCGAGGCGGGCATCCAGGCCGAGCCGCGAGATCCACGGCATGAAGATGCCGGCCGGCCGCCACTCCCCCTTGAGACGCAGGCGCGAGGGGCACTCGAGGTGCAGCAGCTTGCCCTCGGCGTCGAGCACCGGGAAGCGGCCGAGGTAGATGCCGTCCTCCAGTGCCTGGGTCAGGGCCTGGCGCCATTCGGTATGGCTCTGGTAGAGCGGCAGGCGCTGTTGCCCCTCGGCCACCAGCTGGGCGAGGTCGCCACGGTGCTCGGCGGTGGAGAGCGCGCCGTCGAGGCTCGCCAGCAGGGCGCGCGGGCGGTCGCCCTGGGCGTAGGCGATCAGCGCCGAGGGCAGCCCGAGTCGGATTCCGTGATGATCCTGCTTGAGTGCGGCCAGCCGCTGGGTCAGCTCCTGGCCGATGACATTGGTATCGGTGTTGGCCGGCACCAGCAACGCGAAGTCGGTGCCGGAGAGGCGCCCGGCGATGCCCTCGCCGCGGATATCGCCGAGCTGCTCGAGGCTCTGGGCCAGGGCGTGCAGCAGCCTGTCGGTCTCGGCATGGCCGAGGTGTTCGCTGACCTCGCCCAGCTGCGCGACGCGTACCATCAGCAGGGTGCCAGTGGCACGGCGGTTGTTGCTCTCCAGCATGATGCGCAGCTGATGCATGAAGGCCTCGCGGTTGAGCACGCCGGAGACCGGGTCGTGCTGCAGGCGCTTGCGCAGCAGGTCGAGGCGCTCGCTCTCGCGGCCGAGCATCTCGGCCACCGAGCCGGAGAGCTGGTTCATGGCCTGCACCACCTCCTTGAGCTCACGGGTTCGCGGTTCGGGGGAGGTGGTGAAGCGACGGTCGCCGATGTCCCGGGCCTGTTCGACCACTTGGCGCAACGGGCGGCGGATGGTGCGCACGATCCAGGCCGCGAGCGCCAGGCTGATCACGCCGGCCAGGGCGAACCAGCCGATGAGTTCCAGGGTGCTCCGCCACAGCGAGCGATAGGCGAAGCTGTGCTGGCTCTCCAGGGTGAGGGTGCCGTACTGGTTCCAGCGATCCTGGATCACCGCGCGGCCGGCGGGCACCTCGAAGCTGACCAGATCAACGAACCAGCCCGGCACGTCGGCGACCTCCTCGGGACCCTCGCGCAGGTCGATGATCTCGCCCCCGGGGTCGCGCAGCTCGATGCGCCGGTAGTGGCCGGTATCGAACTGCGCCGCCAGCAGCAGGCCGATGGTGACCGGGTCCTTCTCCATCTGGCTCATGGTCAGCGCCAGGGCGTTGGCGTTGTCGCGGTTCTTGATCTCGACTTCCTGCTCGATGTAGCCACGGCTGGTGGTCACGCCAATGAACAGGCTGCCACCGAAGGCGAGCAGCAGCAGTATGATGACGGTGAGCCAGAGCTGCTTGATAAGCGACATGGTCGTTGTTCTCCCCACGGGTGTGGCACCCGGTTCAGATGAATCCCTGGTCACGCATGCGGTCGATGACCCCGCGCCAGCGCGAGAGCCGAGCCAGCGGGTCAGCGCGGGACTGGCTGCTGCCACCGGCCCAGAGCCCCTGGCTGTTGAAGCTGAAGACCGGGTCGAGGTCGGTGCGCTGCTCGGCGGGGGTGATCGACGGCACCAGGTTGTCGAGCACCAGCGGCTGGGCCGAAGGTGTCTCGTACCAGCCCAGCACCATGTGCGCCTGGGTGATGCTGCTGCGGCCGATACGCGCCTTTACATAGATCATGCGCAGCTGGTTGCCCGGCACCCCGAGCTGCTTGAGGGTGACGTACTTGGCGATGGAGTAGTCCTCGCAGTCGCCCTTGCCCTGGCCCAGCGTCTCCAGCGGCGTGGCCCAGTGATCCACCGGGCCCCAGTTCTTGTCGTCGTCCACCCAACGCACCCGCCGGTTGAAGAAGTCGTTGACCCCCTTGAGCTGGCTCTGCAAGTCGGCGCCCGCCAGGCGGTCGAGGAGCGTGAACCACTCCTCGAGCACGGCCACGCCGCTCTGGCCATACAGGCGCTGCATGCTCTGGCGCAACCGGGAGGGATCGAGATTGGCGTCGACGGCCGGGATCCGCAGGCCCAGGCCCGCGGCCAGCGCCATGCCGCCCAGCCCCGCCAGGAAGCGGCGACGCGCCGGCGAGGCGAGCGGGCGGTGCGAGGCGGGCAGGGCGGCTGACATGAAGGGCTCGAAGGGTGGATCAGTGTTTGCTGAAGTCTAGGTGGCCGGACACGGCATTGCGAGCCCCGTGACGGGGCTCAGTCGGCTTGTTGGTCCTGCTCGTCCTGCTCGGCAGCAGGATCGTAGGGTGCGCGGCCTGCCTTGTTGAGTACCGGGTTGGCGTACTGGGCCAGCCACCAGTCGCGCAGCTCGGCCGGCACCTGTTGCAGGCGGGCCTGGAAGCGGGCGCGGTCGGCGTCGGTGACCTCGCTCTGGTCGACCAGATCGGGGGCCTCGCCCAGCGTCTCCAGCGCCAGGTAGTGGCTGGGGAAGAGGTGATAGCCCTCGAGCACCTGGCGGTCGATCTCGGCGGCGACGGCATCCGGTGCGCCGAAGGAGGCGTCCAGCGGCGTCCCGAAGCTGAGCATGACGCGACCCTTGTGGCCGGTGATGCCGGCGACGATGGACTGGATATCCTCGTACTGCCCTTTCTCGTAGGCGCCGCTGGAGTGCAGCGCATGCAGTTCGCGGGCCTTCTGCACGTCGCAGGGGTCGTACTCGTAGCTGATCGCCACCGGCACCAGTCGCAGCTCGGCGATCGCCTCGCCCAGACTCGCCTGGCGATCCTCGGTACGGCGCGCCATGGTCATCATCTTGATGATCGCCGGGTCGGTGCGGTCGATGCCATCCTTGGCGCGCCCCTCACGCTGGGCCATCCAGATCGAGTGGTTGTCGGCGGTGATGGAGTGGCGGATATAACTGGAGAGCTTCTGGTAGGCGGCAAGCATCGCGCGCTTGCCACGGGCGCTGCGCGGCACGATGAAGCTCTTGTTCAAGCGCATCAGGTCGGTGACATAGGGCTTCTTGAGCAGGTTGTCGCCGATGGCGATGCGCACCGTATTGCGTCCGGCCAGGTAGAGGGCGTAGTTGACGAAGGCCGGGTCCAGCGAGATATCGCGGTGGTTGCCGATGAACAGGTAGGCGGTATCGTCGTTCAGGGCATCCAGGCCCTCGGTCTCGAACGCGTCGGTAGAGGTGCGAATCATCCGCTCCATATAGCCGGCGATGCGCTGCTGGAAGTCCCTGACGCTCGCCACGCCGCGCGCCTGCCGGCGCAGCGCCAGGCTGGCCAGGGTGCGCGAGAGGCCCGGCATGACGCGCGAGAGTCGTGGCAGGCGAAAACGGGTCAGGGCGTCGAGCAGTTCCGGCTCATGGGTCAGCCGCGCCAGTACCCCGGCGACCTCGTCGTCGTTGTAGGGGCGGATCTCGGCCCAGGGGTCCTGGGCGTCGCTGTCGGGTCGATTGTCGGTCATGGTGCTCAAGCGTCGCTTGCGGTGCCGGCCTCGCCGCCTAGCCAGGCGATAAGGCGCTCGGTGTTCTCGCCCAGGGCCTGGGCCATCAGCACGAAGTCGGTATCCAGGCGCAGCAGGGCGTCGTCACCGTCGTCGGTGGCGTTGGCCTCGTCGATCAGGGCGTCGCCGAAGCGCAGCGACTTCAGTGCCAGGTCGTCATGCAGCACGAAGCTTAGCCGCCCCTCGACCTCCACGGCCAGCTTGCTGGCCTGGCGTCCGCTCTCCAGCAACTGCTGGATCTCGTCGCTGTCGAGGTCCACCTGGCGGGCCCGCAGCACGCCGTCGTCGCCCTTGGCCTTGAGCTCCACCTGGTCGCCCATCACCAGGTCGGCGGGGCGCGAGGCGGGGTCGGTAAGCCACTGGGTCATGGCACGCATGGGCATCACCTGGGTCGCCAGCGGGGTGACCTTGAGGCTGCCCAGGGTCTCGCGCAGCAGGTCGAGGAGCTCCTCGGCGCGGGTGCGCGAACTGGCGTTGATACCGATCAGCCGGCGCCGGGTGTCCCACCATAGGTCGATCTTCTGGCTGCGCACGAAGGCACGCGGCAGTAGCTCCTCGACCACCTGCTCCTTGATGGCGATCTTCTCCTGGCGGCGCAGCTTGCGCCCCTCGCGCGTCTCCACCTCGGCGGCGCGCTCATCGACCTCCTCCTTGACCACGCTGGCGGGCAGCAGGCGTTCCTGGCGCAGCGCGCTAAGCAGGCGCTGCCCCTGCAGCTCGTGCAGGCGAGCAGTGTCGGCACGACCACCGGGGAAGGTCCAGCCCAGGCGGCGGGGATCCTGGCCACCCAGCGGACGGGCGGCCTGCTCGGCCAGGGCCTCTTCCAGGGTGGCGGCGTCCAGCTCGGGCGCGTCGTGCAGTCGATAAAGGTGTAAGTGCTTGAACCACATGAAGCATTTTTCCCGGAGAAAAGGGCTGCCATTATTACCGAAGGGGCGCAGGGGTACCAGCGTCGATCGCCGGAGAGGCGTAAAACGATTGTTTGAAGTTGAGGCGAATCGGTGCCTAGAATCGAGGCTTTCCCCCGGCAGGAGAGCTCCCCCATGGATAGCCGAATCTCTCGAACCTCGCTGCGCGTCCGCGGCTACCACCTCGATGGCTATGGCCACGTCAACAACGCCCGCTACCTGGAGTTTCTGGAGGAGGGACGCTGGGCTTACTTCGACGACCGGCCCGAGCTGTTTCGTCGCCTGCAGCGAGGCGACGTGGCCTTCGTGGCGGTGAACGTCAATATCGACTACTGCGCCGCGGCGGTGGCCGGCGATGATCTCGAGATCGCCAGCCGGATCTGCGAGCTGGGCAGGCGCAGTGCACGCATGGCCCAGGAGATCTACCGGCGGAGCGACGATGCGCTGGTGAGTCGCGCCACCATCACCTTCGTGCTGCTCGATGTGGCCGCCAATCGTGCCATCCCCATCGAGGGCGAGCTGCATGACCTGCTGGCCCCCCTCGTGCTGGAGTAGACCGGTGGGTCCTGGCTGGCACAGCCAACTCCCTTTGCCCGTGCCGGAGTGGTATGATGTGAGGCTGTTATGGCGCCCCAGGCAACGCCACGGCGGGCGGCCAACCTCCTGCAGTGCAAAGGATTCGACGACCCATGGGTGACATCGCCAGAGAGATTCTGCCAGTCAACATCGAGGACGAACTGAAGCAGTCGTACCTCGATTACGCGATGAGCGTGATCATCGGCCGGGCGCTGCCGGATGTGCGCGATGGCCTCAAGCCGGTTCACCGGCGTGTGCTGTTCGCCATGCACGAGCTCGGCAACGACTGGAACAAGCCCTACAAGAAGTCCGCCCGTGTGGTGGGCGATGTCATCGGTAAGTATCACCCCCACGGTGACAGTGCCGTCTACGACACCATCGTGCGCATGGCCCAGGACTTCTCCATGCGCCACGTGCTGGTCGATGGCCAGGGCAACTTCGGTTCCATCGACGGCGACAGCGCCGCGGCCATGCGTTACACCGAGGTGCGCATGTCGCGCCTGGCCCACGAACTGCTGGCCGACCTGGAGAAGGAGACCGTCGACTGGGTCGACAACTACGACGGTACCGAGCGCATCCCCGAGGTGCTGCCCACCAAGGTCCCCAACCTGCTGATCAACGGCTCCTCGGGCATCGCCGTGGGCATGGCGACCAATATCCCGCCTCACAACATGGGCGAGATCATCAACGCCTGCCTGGCGCTGATCGACGACTACACCCTCTCCGTCGATGACCTGATGGAGCATATCCCCGGGCCCGACTTCCCCACCGGTGGCATCATCAACGGCCGTGCCGGCATCCTCGAGGCGTACCGCACCGGCCGCGGGCGCATCTATGTGCGTGCCTGCCATACCATCGAGCATGACGACAAGAGTGGCCGCGACCATATCATCGTCAACGAGCTTCCCTACCAGGTGAACAAGGCGCGTCTGATCGAGAAGATCGCCGAGCTGGTCAAGGAGAAGAAGATCGAGGGCATCGCCGAGCTGCGCGACGAGTCCGACAAGGACGGCCTGCGGGTGGTGATCGAGGTCAAGCGCGGCGAATCCGGCGAGGTGGTAGTCAACAACCTCTTCGCCCAGACCCAGCTGCAGACCGTCTTCGGCATCAACATGGTCGCCATCGACAACGGCCAGCCGAAGATCCTCAATCTCAAGGAGATCCTCGAGGCGTTCATTCGCCACCGCCGCGAAGTGGTCACCCGGCGCACCCTCTATGAGCTGCGCAAGGCTCGTGAGCGCGGTCATATCCTCGAGGGCCTCACCGTCGCGATCTCCAACATCGACGAGGTCATCGAGCTGATCAAGGGCTCGCCCAACGCCGCCGAGGCCAAGGAGAAGCTGCTCGCCCGCACCTGGCCGCCGGGGCAGGTCACCGGCATGCTCGAGCGGGCCGGGGCCACCTCCTGCAAGCCCGAGGACCTCGAGGAGGGCTTCGGCCTCGACCAGGCCGGCAGCCAGTATCGCCTGTCGCCGGCCCAGGCTCAGGCCATCCTCGAACTGCGCCTGCACCGCCTGACCGGGCTGGAGACCGAGAAGCTGCTCGACGAGTACCTGGGCATCCTCGAGAAGATCGCCGAGCTGATGGCGATCCTGGCCTCCGCCGAGCGCCTGCTCGAGGTGATCCGCGAGGAGCTGATCGCGGTGCGCGACCAGTTCGGCAATCCGCGCAAGACCGAGATCCAGGCCAGCCACCTCGACCTCTCCATGGAGGACCTGATCGCCGAGGAGGACATGGTGGTCACGGTGTCGCGCACCGGCTACGCCAAGACCCAGCCGCTCTCCGACTACCAGGCCCAGCGCCGCGGTGGTCGCGGCAAGTCGGCCACCGCCATGAAGGACGAGGACGTCATCGAGCACCTGCTGGTGGCTTCCACCCACGATACCGTGCTGCTGTTCTCCAACCGCGGTAAGGTCTACTGGCTCAAGGTCTACGAGATGCCGGCGGCCAGCCGTGGCTCGCGGGGCAAGCCGCTGGTCAACATGCTGCCGCTGGACGAGGGCGAGGCGATCAACGCCATCCTGCCGGTGCGCCACTATGACCCGGACAACTACATCTTCTTCGCCACCGCTCGCGGCACGGTGAAGCGCACCAGCCTCGAGCAGTTCTCGCGGCCACGCAGCGTGGGCCTGATCGCCATCGACCTCGAGGAGGGCGATCGCCTGATCGGCGCCGCCATCACTTCGGGCTCCGACCACGTCATGCTGCTCTCCTCCAACGGCAAGGCGATCCGCTTCGAGGAGGGCAATGTGCGTGCCATGGGCCGCACCGCCCGCGGCGTACGCGGCATGCGCCTGCTCGATGATGCCGAGGTGATCAGCCTGATCATCCCTCAGAGCCAGCAGATCGATGCCGAGGCCGACGTGGAAGCGGAGGGCGAGGAGGGCGCCGCCATCGAGCACGCCAATGGCGGCCAGATCTATATCCTCACCGCCTCCGAGAACGGCTACGGCAAGCGCACCCGCCTGGAGGAGTTCCCGCTGCGCGGCCGCGGCGGCCAGGGTGTCATCGCCATGCAGACCAGTGAGCGAAACGGCTCGCTGGTTGCCGCCATGCAGGTCTACTCCTCCGACGAGATGATGCTGATCACCGACCGCGGCACCCTGGTGCGGACCCGCGTCGACGAGGTCTCGATCACCTCGCGCAACACCCAGGGCGTGATGCTGATTCGCCTGGGCAACGACGAGAAGCTGGTCAAGACGGTGCGTATCGACGAGCCCGAGGAATCGGAGGAATCGGGGACAGACCCCCATTTCGATGAAAATAACGGAGATCAGCACGATGGGGAGTAACGGAAATGGGGGTCTGTCCCCCATTCGCCACCACAACTTCTGCGCCGGTCCCGCGGCGCTGCCCACCGTGGTGCTGGAGCGGGCCCGCGACGAGATGCTCGACTACCGCGGCCATGGCCTCTCGGTGATGGAGATGAGCCACCGCTCCCCGGAGTATGTCGCCATTGCCGAGAAGGCCGAGGCGGATCTGCGCGAGCTGCTGGCCATCCCCGCCAACTACAAGGTGCTCTTCACCCAGGGTGGGGCGACCCAGCAGTTCGCCGCGGTGCCCTACAACCTGCTCGGTCAGGGAGGCAGCGCCAACTTCGTCGATACCGGCATCTGGAGCCGCAAGGCCATCGCCGAGGCGCGCCACCTGTTCGGTGACGTCCGGGTAGCGGCGTCGAGCGAAGCCGACGGCAATACCGCGGTGCCGCGCCCGGAGCAGCTCGAGCTCTCCGGTGACGCCGCCTACCTGCACTACACCGCCAACGAGACCATCGGCGGCCTGGCCTTTGACTATATTCCCGGCAGTGAAGGTGGCGGGCCGCGCCGGCCGGACGGCAGCGAGGTGCCGCTGGTCTGCGACATGTCCTCGTCGATCCTTTCCGGCCCGCTGGATGTCTCGCAGTTCGGCATCATCTATGCCGGTGCCCAGAAGAACATCGGCCCGGCCGGCCTGGTGGTGGTGATCGTGCGTGATGACCTGCTCGACCGCGCGCGGCCCGACATGCCTTCGCTGTTCGGCTACAAGGCCCTGGCCGAGGCCGGCTCCATGGTCAACACCCCGGCCACCTATAGCTGGTACCTGGCGGGGCTGGTGTTCGAGTGGCTTAAAGATGATATCGGTGGGCTCTCGGCCATGGAGGCGATCAACGCCCGCAAGGCCGCCAAGCTCTACACGGCCATCGACGCCAGCGCCCTCTACTCGAACCCTATCGCGCCGGTCAACCGCTCACGCATGAACGTGCCCTTCGTGCTTGCCGACGAGCGCCTGGACAAGCCGTTCCTCGCCGAGGCCGAGCAGGCCGGGCTGTTGAACCTCAAGGGTCACCGCAGCG
This sequence comes from Halomonas sp. G15, assembly GCF_021282295.1. Classification (NCBI taxonomy): domain Bacteria; kingdom Pseudomonadati; phylum Pseudomonadota; class Gammaproteobacteria; order Oceanospirillales; family Halomonadaceae; genus Halomonas; species Halomonas sp. G15. Next base: position 12,368 of record NZ_JAJSPA010000022.1, read on the forward strand.
TGGGGGGCATGCGCGCGAGCCTCTACAACGCCGTGCCCGAGGCCGCCGTGGATGCGCTGATCGACTTCATGGCCGATTTCGAAAACAGAAGGGGCTGATAAAACCATGAGTGACACCCCCATCGATCTCGATGCGCTGCGTGACCGCATCGACGACCTGGACAGCCAGCTGCTGACGCTGATGAACGAGCGCGCCGAGTGCGCCCAGCGGGTCGCCCAGGCCAAGACCGCCGCCGACGCCGGGGCGGTATTCTATCGCCCCGAGCGGGAAGCCCAGGTGCTTCGCCGGATCATGGCGCTCAACAAGGGGCCGCTGGATAGCGAAGAGGTGGCGCGGCTGTTCCGCGAGATCATGTCCGCCTGCCTGGCCCTGGAACAGCCCATCAAGGTCGCCTACCTGGGGCCGGAGGGCACCTTCACCCAGCAGGCCACCCTCAAGCACTTCGGCGAGAGCGCGGTCAGTTTGCCCATGGCCGCCATCGACGAGGTGTTCCGCGAGGTCGAGGCCGGCGCGGTCAACTACGGCGTGGTGCCGGTGGAGAACTCCACCGAGGGAGTGATCAACCACACCCTGGACTCCTTCATGGACTCCGGCCTGCGCATCTGCGGCGAGGTGGTGCTGCGCATCCACCATCACCTGCTGGTGAGCGAGACCACCCGCCAGGACAAGGTCTCGCGCATCTACTCGCATCCGCAGTCCTTCGCCCAGTGCCGCAAGTGGCTCGACGCCCACTATCCCCAGGCCGAGCGGGTGCCGGTCTCCTCCAATGCCGAGGCGGCGCGCCTGGTCAAGACCGAGTGGCACAGCGCGGCCATCGCCGGTGACATGTCGGCCAAGCTCTACGGCCTCACCCGGCTCGCCGAGAAGATCGAGGATCGCCCGGACAACTCCACGCGCTTTTTGATCATCGGCAACCAGGACGTGCCGATGTCCGGCGAGGACAAGACCTCCATCGTGGTGGCCATGCGCAACCAGCCGGGTGCCCTGCACGACCTGCTGGAGCCGTTCCATCGCCACCAGATCGACATGACCCGCCTGGAGACCCGCCCCTCGCGCAGCGGCGTGTGGAACTATGTGTTCTTCATCGACTTCAAGGGCCACCGCGACGAGCCCCGTGTCGCCGCGGTGCTGGAGGAGGTGCGCCTGCGTGCCGCCGAGGTCAAGGTGCTGGGCTCCTACCCCGTCGGCGTGCTCTGAGGCATGGCATCACTGGTGAAACAGCCGGTCACCGAGTCCCGCATCCTGATCGTCGGGCTCGGCCTGATCGGCGGCTCCCTGGCCGCGGCCCTGCGCGCCGCCGGGTTTCGGGGCACCATTCTCTCTTGTGGCCCCGACCCGGACGAGATCGCCCGCGGCATCGAGATGGGCCTGATCGACGGCGGCGACACGCGCCTCGAGAACGTCATCGACGGCGTCAGCCTGGTGGTGCTGGCGGTGCCGGTGCTGGCCATGCGCGGCGTGATGAGCGAGCTCGCCGGCCTGCTCGGGCGCGCCGCTCCCGAGGTGGTGATCACCGATGTGGGTAGCACCAAGGCCGCCATCCGCGACTGCGCTATCGCCGCCTTCGGCCGCGTGCCGCCGACCCTGGTGCTCGGCCATCCCATCGCCGGCTCCGAGAAGAGTGGCGTGGCGGCGGCCAATCCCGAGCTCTATGTCGACCACAAGGTGATCCTCACGCCCGAGCCGGATACCGACCCGGCGGCGCTTGCCCGCGTGCGCGCCCTGTGGGCGGCGTGCGGCGCCGAGGTGCTGGAGATGGACGTGGCGCGCCATGACCAGGTGCTGGCCCGTACCAGTCACCTGCCGCACCTGCTGGCCTTCTCGCTGGTGGATACCCTGGCCCGCCAGGACGAGCGCCTCGAGATCTTCCGTTACGCCGCCGGGGGCTTTCGCGACTTCACCCGTATCGCCGGAAGCGATCCGGTGATGTGGCGCGATATCTTCACCGCCAACCGCGATGCCGTGCTCGCCTCCCTCGACGACTTCGAGGCCGGTGTGGCGCGGCTGCGTGGCGCCGTGGAGCGCGGCGATGGCGATGCCATGCTGGCGACCTTCGATCGCGCCAGCCACGCCCGGCACTACTTCGAATCCCTGCTCAATAAGACCAGTTATCAGGCGGAATACCAGATGCAACAGCAAGGCAAGCTGCGCTACCGGGTGAGCCCCGGCGGCGCCGTGGTCGGACGCATCCGCGTCCCCGGCGACAAGTCGATCTCCCACCGCTCCATCATGCTCGGCGCCCTGGCCGAGGGGGTCACCGAGATCAAGGGCTTCCTGGAGGGCGAGGACAGCCTGGCGACCCTGCAGGCGTTCCGCGAGATGGGCGTGGCCATCGAGGGCCCCCACCAGGGCCGCGTGACCGTCCACGGTGTGGGCATGCACGGCCTCAAGGCGCCCTCCGGCCCCCTCTATGTGGGCAATGCCGGCACCGCCATGCGCCTGTTTGCCGGGCTGCTGGCCGGCCAGGCCTTCGATACCGAGCTGACCGGCGACACCTCGCTGACCAAGCGCCCCATGAACCGGGTGGCCGATCCGCTGCGCCTGATGGGTGCCGAGATCGACACCGCCGAGGGCGGCCGCCCGCCGCTGCATCTCCATGGCGGCCGTGCGCTCAAGGGCATCACCTACGACATGCCCATGGCCAGCGCCCAAGTGAAGTCCTGCCTGCTGCTCGCCGGCCTCTACGCCGAGGGCGAGACCCGCGTGCGCGAGCCGGCACCGACCCGGGATCATACCGAGCGCATGCTGACCGGGTTCGGCTACGCGGTGCATCGTGAGGACGATACCTGCTGGCTCGAAGGTGGCGGCAAGCTCACCGCGGCCCCCATCGACGTGCCCAGCGATATCTCCTCGGCCACCTTCTTCCTGGTGGCGGCGGCGATCACCCCCGGCTCCGACCTGGTGCTGGAGCATGTCGGCATCAATCCGACCCGCATCGGGGTGATCAATATCCTCCAGCTCATGGGGGCCGACCTGCGCCTGACGAACGAGCGTGAGGTGGGCGGCGAGCCGGTGGCCGACCTGCATATCCGCTACGCTCCCCTCAAGGGCATCGAGATCCCGGTGGATCAGGTGCCGCTGGCCATCGACGAGTTCCCGGCGCTGTTTATCGCCGCGGCCAACGCCGAGGGCACTACCCGACTGCGTGGTGCCGAGGAGCTGCGGGTCAAGGAGTCCGACCGGCTGCAGGCCATGGCCGACGGACTGGCCGCCATCGGCGTCGAGCACAGCCTCTACCCGGACGGTATCGATATCGTGGGCGGTGACAATGTCGAGGGCGCCAACGACTCTTCGCCAAGCTATGGCGGCGGGCGCATCGACAGCCTCGAGGATCACCGCATCGCCATGGCGTTTGCCATCGCCGCCCTGCGTGCCAGTGGGGAGATCATCATCGATGACTGCGCCAACGTTGCCACCTCCTTCCCCGGGTTCGTCGACCTGGCGCGCAAGGTGGGTCTGACACTGCAGGAAGAGTCGAGCGAGGAGGGCGCATGAGTGAATTCCGGACCCAGGCACCGGTGCTGGCCATCGATGGCCCCGGCGGTGCCGGCAAGGGCACCATCAGTCGCCTGGTCGCCGAGCGGCTGGGCTGGCACCTGCTGGACTCCGGCGCCCTCTATCGCCTGACCGCCCTGGCCGCCGGCAAGCACGGCGTGTCCTTGGAGGATGAGGCGCGGCTCGCCGAGGTGGCGCGCGGTCTCGATGTGGTGTTCGTGGCCGAGGCCGACTCCACCCGGGTGCTGCTCGAGGGCGATGACGCCACCACCACCATCCGCACCGAGCAGGTGGGCGACGCCGCCTCGCGGGTCGCCGCACTGCCCGCGGTGCGCGAGGCGCTGCTGAGCCGCCAGCGTGACTTCCGCAAGCCCCCCGGGCTGGTGGCCGACGGGCGTGACATGGGCACGGTGGTATTCACGGAGGCGCCGCTGAAGATCTTTCTCACCGCGAGTGCCGAGGAACGCGCCCATCGCCGCCAGCGCCAGTTGCGAGAGGCCGGGGTGGATGCTAGTCTATCGAGTCTTTTGAAGGAGATTCAGGCGCGCGACGCCCGCGATATGCAGCGCAGCGTGGCGCCACTCAAGCCGGCCGATGACGCCATCACGCTTGATACCACGCGCCTGACGATACCGGAAGTGGTGGATCGGCTGACGGAGCTCCTGACCCAACGCGGTCTGCTCCCCGACGCCTGAAACTCCCTTGCGGCGCCTCCGGCAGCATGTGATGACGTGGCTCGGCACCGTTAGCCGAGAGCCGAGCCAGGTCGAACCAGCGCCAACATCTCCGGGGGTTTGGTGAATAAGGCCCGCACTCGCTGGTGGTGCGGAGGAAGCGGCTCCGCCGCACTTTAACGTTGATCACGTAGGAACATCATGAGCGAAAGCTTTGCTGAACTTTTTGAACAGTCTCTCCAGGACATCAACATGGAGCCCGGCGCCATCGTCGTGGCTACCGTCGTCGACATCGAGGGTGACTGGGTCACCGTCAATGCCGGCCTGAAGTCCGAAGGTCAGATCCCCTCGGCCCAGTTCCGTGACGAGAACGGCGAACTGGCCATCGCCATTGGCGACGAAGTGCACGTCGCCCTGGAAGCCGTCGAGGACGGTTTCGGCGAGACCCGCCTCTCCCGCGAGAAGGCCAAGCGCGCCGAAGCGTGGAAGGTGCTGGAAGCCGCCTTCGAGAAGGACGAGATCGTCAAGGGCGTGATCAACGGCAAGGTCAAGGGCGGCTTCACCGTCGACGTCGACTCCATCCGTGCCTTCCTGCCGGGTTCCCTGGTCGACGTGCGTCCGGTGCGCGACACCACGCACCTCGAGAACAAGGAACTCGACTTCAAGGTCATCAAGCTCGACCCGAAGCGCAACAACGTTGTCGTTTCCCGTCGCGCCGTGCTCGAGGCCGAGAACAGCGCCGAGCGTGAGGCCCTGCTCGCCACCCTGCAGGAAGGCCAGCAGATCGTCGGTATCGTCAAGAACCTCACCGACTACGGCGCCTTCGTCGACCTGGGCGGCGTCGATGGCCTGCTGCACATCACCGACATGGCCTGGAAGCGCATCAAGCATCCCAGCGAGATCGTGGCCGTGGGCGACGAGATCACCGTCAAGGTGCTCAAGTTCGACCGCGAGCGCAACCGCGTCTCCCTGGGCCTGAAGCAGCTGGGCGAAGATCCCTGGGTCAACATCAAGGATCGTTACCCGGAAGGCACCAAGGTTCACGCCACCGTCACCAACCTCACCGACTACGGCTGCTTCGCCGAGCTGGAAGAGGGTGTCGAGGGTCTGGTCCACGTCTCCGAAATGGACTGGACCAACAAGAACATCCATCCGTCCAAGGTCGTCCAGGTCGGCGACGATGTGGACGTCATGGTCCTGGATATTGACGAGGAGCGTCGTCGTATCTCCCTGGGTATCAAGCAGTGCACCGCCAATCCCTGGGAGACCTTCAGCGCCACCTACAACAAGGGCGATCGTGTTGCCGGCACCATCAAGTCGATCACCGACTTCGGCATCTTCATCGGCCTGGAAGGCGGCATCGACGGTCTGGTTCACCTCTCCGACATCTCCTGGACCGATACCGGCGAAGAAGCGGTTCGCCAGTTCAAGAAGGGTGACGAGGCCGAGGCCGTGATCCTCTCCATCGATCCGGAGCGTGAGCGCATCTCGCTGGGCATCAAGCAACTCGATACCGATCCGGTCTCCGAGTTCCTGGCGGTCAACGACAAGGGCTCCATCGTCACCGGCCGCGTGGTCGAGGTCGATGCCAAGCAGGCCCAGGTCGAGCTGGCTACCGATGTCGTTGCCGTGCTCAAGGCCTCCGAGATCAGCGCCGACCGCGTCGAGGATGCTCGCAACGTCCTGAACGAAGGCGACAGCGTCGAGGCCCGCATCATCGGTGTCGATCGCAAGAACCGTCAGATCAACCTCTCCATCAAGGCCAAGGATCAGGACGACACTCGTCAGAACCTGAAGAAGCTGCGTGAAGAGGCGCCCGAGAGCGGTGGCCCGACCACCATCGGCGACCTGATCAAGCAGCAGATGGGTCAGGACTGATCGGAAGCACGCTTCCGACGGACAAGAACCGCCGCCCTTCGGGGCGGCGGTTTTTTTTAGGGGGCACATATGCGAAGTCACCTTGCGGCATCGGCGGGCCCCTTTGCTGTTCGGCTGTTGGGTGAACTCTGGATTCAGTAAATCGTCCAGACGACATTCACGGCGTCGGTGCCCAGGAGTTCAACTTCCTCGGGTTGCTTGGCAACTCATCCGGTGGACTCCATGAAATGTTATCGCCCTTATAAAGTGCGACAACTTGCTTCAATCGGATAACTCGCCCAGACTATTGCAATAAGACGTTATTACCACACATAATGCTTCCCCGTTGTTTCCCGCCAAACCCGCATCAAGGAAAACACTAGATGTCACTTCTTAACGAATACATGCAGATGGAACAGCAGCTGAAGGAACTCCAGTCCAACCTGGACAAGCTGCAGAACGACAAGCGTCTCCAGAGCGAGCTCGAGTTCAAGGACAAGCTGGAAACGCTGATGAAGGAGTACGACAAGAGTGCCGCGGACGTCATCGCGCTGCTCGACCCCAAGCCGGCGGCCTCAGCCCCGAAAGCGGCGGCTTCCTCCGCCACCGGCACGCGCCGCAAGCGCAAGTTGAAGATCTACAAGAATCCCAACACCGGTGAAGTCGTCGAGACTCGCGGTGGCAACCAGAAGACACTCAAGGCCTGGAAGGACGAGTTCGGTTCCGATACCGTCGAGTCCTGGCTGGTGCGTGTCGAAGAGTAAGCTCGGAGTTATCGACTCGGTACCGGATTGTGATTTGCAGTCCGGCGAGCATGAAAAAACGGCGCCTTCGGGGCGCCGTTTTATCGTTGCAGTCTCGCCGAGCCCGGTCAGCCTGTCTCGAGCAGGGGCAACTGGAGTTCGACCCCCGCGTCACTCTTTACCAGGCGTATCGGCTCGCCACTGTAGTGCTCGGACATCTCAGGCAGCGTTGCCAACACGCCCGCCAGCATGGGCTCGAGCCGGGCGGGGTCGGGAAGGTCGAGGCAGGCAACCCGTGCCTCTGGCAGCTGGAGCAGTCGCAGCGACGGCGGAATTGCCAGCGAGTCTGCCGCCCGGCCATCCACCAGCACCCCGATATCGCGCCTGGGTAGCGCGGCCTCGGGACCCATGGCATACAGCAGCATGATCGCCGCTGCCCGTTCGGGGGCGCCCGGCAAGGGCAGCTGATAGCCGTTGAGGCTCTCGTGCCAGCTGTCCGGTGCAGGGAGGGCGGCGCCCGGCTCATACTGGCGTGCGACCACTGCCGAACAAGGCGCTATTCGCTGTATGCGTGGTGAAAGCTCCCCGCCTGCTTCGCTGGCCGCCTTTGCCAGTGCCCTGCGTCCCGACTGGCGGTGTTCCCGCGGGGTGCAGCGGAAGCGGCGCAAGAAGGCGCGACTGAAGGCCGAGTGGTTGGTGTAGCCGCTGCGCCTGGCGACTTCCCGAATGCCGAGGGGCGTATGGACCAGCAACCTGCCGGCCTTTTCGAGACGCAGGGACTCTCGATAGGCGCTGGGTGACATGCCGAAGTACTGGCGGAAACGCCGCCTGACCTGGGAGGTGGAGTAGCCCAGTCTCTCGGCCAGCGCTGCTATGCTTTCCTGGCTCTCCAGGGTGTCCTGCAGCCAGATCTCTGCTCGCACAATTTCATTGAACATTGTCTGGCCCTGTTCCTTGCGATGATCCCATCCGGGCGTGGTTCGGCCCTCTTTTTGCGAGGCCGTTGCTGGGGCCTCACATTCCGGGGCGTGGTCGCGAGTCGCGCCTGATTCCTTTATGCGTTCTAAGCAACAACAAAGGCAAGTTTGGAATACACTTTTGCGCGCTGTTGCATAGTTTCACTGTTCCCGGTCACAGTCTGGATCAAGGGCGTAATTCCCGGGTAATCCTGGAGAGGGGGAGGGTGGCCTTAGCGATAGCGGTGAAGAGGGGTATAATCGCGGTTTCCCCACTCGGGCGGACGTGCCGCGCGCTCTTCCCGTTCGCCCGCTACACGACGATCAGGCATGAAACATCACACACCACGCAACGCCATGGGCGAGCGCGATAAGCTTCGCCAGTTCCGGGAACTCGACGACGCCTTCGCCGAGGCACTACGCGAGCTGGACTCTTCTCCAGCGGCCGAGCCACCCGCCGAACTCGAAACCAGGCAGCCAGCGGCGGCGGAGGAGGAGGTCGCACTGGCCGAGTCTGGTGAGGATTTCGAGCAGCGTCTCGAGGCGCTGATGGCGGAGTACGAGCTCTCTGCCGAGCGCGTCAGGGAGCTGTTGCAGACCCTTCAGCGCTTCGACCGGATCGCCTAGTCGGTCGCCAGCTCCAGGGCGGCGATGCGCTCGAGCGCCTGGTCGCGGTGGTTGCCACACAGCTCGCCGTCGAACTCGAAGCGAGCGCAGACCACCGGACGGCGCGGATCGCCGAACAGCCGGCAGAGGTTGGCGTCGTCGAGCTGCACGCAGCGCACTCCCGCCGGCTTGCCGTTCGGCATGCCGGGAATCGGCGAGGAGATCGAGGGGGCAATGCAGCAGGCGCCACAGCCCGGGCGACAATCGTCGTTGCTCATCTGATGCACCAGCCCTGCGCAGGTGGGTCGTGAAGGCGCCATCCTACATCAGCTCCCGACTCGCTGCAGGGTGGCCCGCGTCGCTGCTATAATCCGCACCCCTTCATTCCCTGCGCCCCCGGGCGCCATCGTCCTGACAACGGTGATCCCACATGCAAGCTCCCGAACTGCTCTCCCCGGCGGGGACGTTCAAGAACATGCGCTACGCCTTCGCCTATGGCGCCGATGCCGTCTATGCCGGCCAGCCGCGCTACTCGCTGCGCGTGCGCAATAACGACTTCAAGATCGACAACCTGCACAAGGGCATCGCCTATGCCCATGAGCGGGGCAAGCAGTTCTATGTGGCCTCGAATATCGCGCCGCACAACAGCAAGCTGAAGACCTACCTGCGTGACATGGAGCCGGTGATCGAGGCCGGCCCGGATGCGCTGATCATGTCCGACCCGGGCCTGATCATGATGATCCGCGAGCGCTGGCCCGAGCAGGTGATCCACCTCTCGGTGCAGTCCAATGTAGTCAACTGGGCGGCGGCCCGTTTCTGGCAACAGCAGGGCATCAGCCGCATCATCCTCTCGCGTGAGCTGTCACTTGAAGAGATCGCCGAGATCCGTGCCGAGTGTCCCGACCTCGAGATCGAGACCTTCGTCCATGGCGCGCTGTGCATCGCCTACTCCGGGCGCTGCCTGTTGTCGGGCTACTTCAACCATCGCGATCCCAACCAGGGCACCTGCACCAACGCCTGTCGCTGGCAGTACAACACCGTGGCCGCGGCCCATGACGAGACCGGCGACCTGGTCCCGGCCAACTCGGCCGCGGCGCACGCCGCCAGCGGCCTGTGGACCCCGGGAGAGGGAGGCGCCCAGGGTGGACTGATCGCCTCCGGCGGCGGCGGCACTCGCCACAGCACCGCCACCGCCGGTGGAGTGGAGGGCCAGGACGAGCTTTCGGCGCTGATCGAGGATGCCACCCGCCCCGGCGAGCTGATGCCGATCTTCGAGGACGAGCACGGCACCTACATCATGAACTCCAAGGACCTGCGCGCCGTCCAGCACGTGCCGAGGCTCACCGAGATGGGCGTCACCTCGCTGAAGATCGAGGGGCGCACCAAGTCCCACTACTATGTGGCGCGCACCGCCCAGGTCTATCGCCGTGCCATCGACGACGCCGTGGCCGGCCGTCCCTTCGACATGCGCCTGATGGACGAGCTCGACAACCTGGCCAATCGTGGCTATACGGAGGGCTTCTATCGCCGTCATGTCCACGACGAGTACCAGAACTACGAGCGCGGCAACTCCGTGGGAGTGCACCAGCAGTTCGTCGGCGAGGTGATCGGCTACGACCCCGACCGCGGCGTGCTCGAGATCGACGTCAAGAACCGCTTCGAGGCGGGAGACAGCATGGAGCTGATGCTGCCCGGCGGCAATCGCCGCTTCACCCTCGAGCATATCGAGAACCGGCGCGGCGAATCCGTGGGCGCCGCCCCCGGTTCCGGCCACGTGGTGCGCATCCCGGTGCCCGGTGAGGCGATCGCCCCCGAGCGTATCGAGTTCGCGCTGCTGATGCGCGACCTCGACTGACCCCGGTGCGGGTCTTCTGTCTCGGTCTGTCGCTGGGTGGCGACAGCGGAATCCATGCCGGCTGCATGATTGGGGACTAGGCTATCGTCATCCACCCATGGAACCGGAGGTTCTCATGAGCAAGCGAATCGATCTGCGCGCGGCCCTGGCCGCATCCGGCCTGGCACTGCTGCTGGCAGCCGGCCCGGCGCTGGCCCAGCCCGCCGACAACCCTGGCCGTGGCCAGGGCCAGGAACAGCGCAAGGGCCCCCCTGGCCAGCAGAAGCAGAAACAGCAGCAGGAGACCCGGGAAACTCGCGAGCGTCGCGAGGAGTCCTACCGCGAGCGTCGTGACGATGACTATCGTGACCGCGAGCGCCGCGACTACGACAAGCGTCGCGACCGCGATGACCGTAGGGACTTCGGTGAACGCCGCGATTACGATGACCGCCGCGACTATCGCGACCGCGACAGGCCGATCATCGACGAGCGTGACTTGCGTCGCCTATTCGGGGAACGCCGCGACTGGGTTCGCGAGGATGAACGTGCGGGTCTGCCGCCCGGCATTCGCATGAACCTGGAGCGTGGCAAGCCGCTGCCCCCGGGGATCGCCAAGCGCTTCGACGAGCGCGCACTGCGTGACCTGCCGTACTACGAGGGCTACGAGTGGCGCCGCGTCGGCCCCGATGCGATCCTCGTCGATGCCGCCAACGAGGTCATCTACCGGGTGATCCGCGACGTGCTCTACTAGGCCCGCAAGGCCCGGCCGTCAGCCGAGACAACAACGAGCCCACCCCTCGAAAAGGGGCGGGCTCGTTGCATTGATACCGGGACCTGAAAGGGCGTCAGCCCTTGCGCAGCGAGGTGTTCAGATGGTCGACCACCTCGGCCCAGTCGGCATCCTCCTCGATCGCCTCGCGCAGGAACTCCGCCTGGCCCTCGTTCCAGCAGGGGGCGTCGGGCAGGGCGATATCCTCCGGGATCGGGGCATGACGATCGATGAAGCGCTTGATCGCCTCGGGCTCGGAGGCGAGCCCAAGCTGCTCGAAGAGTTCGGTGAAGGGATGGTCGGGGTGTTCCATGACGGTGCTCCTTGCGTTGGCCAGGGGCGGTACCTGAGTGGCGACCGCGGGGAATGCCCTTCCCACCATAGCCGCTCTGCGCGCCTGTTGCCTGACCGGCGTCAACGTTTGGCTTTCCGCTACAATCGCTCGCCCACCAGGGGAGAGAGGAAGCGCCGCCGCCGCTCGACATCGGCGAGTGGCTGCGCGAGCAGATGGACCAGCTTGGTCAGGGCCGCCTCGGGCGTCATGGCATCCCCCGAGATCACCCCGGCCGCCTTGAGACCCTGGCCGGCGGCGTAGTCGCCGGGGCTGATGGCGCCATGCGGGCACTGACTGATGGCGACCAGCAGCTTGCCCTCGCCGCTGGCCCTGGCCAGGACCCCCAGCAGGGCCGGGTCCTCGGGGATATTGCCGCCACCCCATACCTCGAGCAGGGCCCCCTTGAGGTGGGAGTCGTCCAGCCACGCCGCCAGCTGGCGGGCGGTAATGCCGGGCCATAGGGCGATCCGGGCTACCCCGCCATCGCACAGGGGGGCGTAGTCGGGCAGCTCGAAGCGTGGCGCGCCGCGCTGCTGCCGCTGTAGGCCGCGTCCCGGATAGAGCACGGCATCGCTGCCGACCCGCTCGCCGAGCAGCGGATAGTTGGGGCTGGTGAAGGCCGCCGCGTCGCGGGTATGCCACTTTCGGGCTCGCACGCCGCGCAGCAGCCTGCCGTCGAAGGCGATGGCGACCTCCTGGAGCGCCGGGTTGGCGGCGAAGCGCAGCGCCAGGGCCACGTTCTCCGCGGCATCACTGCCGGGCGCTTCCAGGGGCTGCATGGCGCCGGTAAGCACCACCGGGCGGTCGATGCCCTGCAGCTGATAGGCGAGGCTGGCCGCGCTCCAGGCCAGGGTGTCGGTGCCGTGGAGCACCACGATGCCGGCGTGGTCGCGGTAGCGCGCGGCGATCACCCCGGCCAGCCGCGACCAGTCGCGGGGGGTGGCGGCGCTGGAGTCGATGGGCGCGTCGAAGGCGAGCAGCCGGTAGGGTGGCAAACCGGCACCAGGCCCTGGTGGCAGCTGCTCCAGGGCGTGCGCGAGCCGCTCGGCGATATCGCCGCCCGGCGCCAGCCCCTCGGGCGTCTCGCGCATGCCCAGGGTGCCGCCGGTGTAGATCACCAGCAGGGGTCGAGAAGGGTCGGATACGGGGGCGGTCATGGGCGGCTCCGGGGCGATGGCAGCGCTCAATGATACCCGGTGACCGTGGCGTCACAACCCCACGCTGCCACCCCACCGGCCGTCATGGTGCCACTGCCACCCGGATGCCATCCTCGACCCGCTCACCGGGGTGCACGATCACGCGGTCCCCGGCCTCCACGCCTGCCAACACCTGGGTGACCAGCCCGCTGCGCCGCCCCGGCGTTACCGCGACGCGCCGGGCACGCCCATCCGCGATGCGGAACACGGACCACTGGCCATCGGCGCGGAACAGCGCGCTGGTAGGCAGCTGCAGCACTTCATCGGCCTGCCAGATCAGGAATTCGGCATCGACCCGGAAGCCGCTGCCCAGGCCCAGTTCGGCGGGAGCACTCTGCGTGGCGAAATCCACGATTACCGGCACTCGCTGCTCGTCGACGCCCAGCGCCGAGACCCGGGTGAAGCCGGCGGGCTCGATGCGCCACACCCGACCCGTGAGGGGAGCCTCGCCGCCCCAGCCGGTGAGGCGCACCGGCATGTCGGGACGTATCCTGACCGCGTCCATGGAGAGCAGGTCCACCTGCACCTCCAGGGTATCCAGGCTGCCGAGCTCGAGTATCGGGTCACCGGCGGCCACGCTCCCCTCGCAGCAGCGGTAGCGGCTCAGCACCGTGCCCTCGATGGGCGAGCGCAACTCGAGCTCGGGATGCTCGATGTCGCCGCGCTGGCCGCTGTCCATCGCCAGGACGGCCCGGGCGCTCTCTACCTCGAAGCGAGCCGCCTCAACGCTGGAGGTGGCGGAGCGCTCCACGGCACGCTGGCGGTCGCGCTGGCTGCGCCGCTGATCCAGGTCGGTGCCGGAGACCAGGTTGCGCCGGTGCAGTGTCTGGTAGCGCTCGAACTCGGCCTCGGTGAAGCGTCGCTCGGCGCGGGCCGTTTCCAGGTTGGCCTGGGCGGCGCGCAGCCGCGCCTCGGCGACATGCAGGGCGTCCTCGGCCTGCTGGCGCGAGCGTGGATCGAGTGCCGGGGCGGGGCTGGGCTCGAGGCGAAACAGGACCTGTCCCCGCTCCACCGCGTCGCCGACCTCGAGAGTCACCCGCTGCAGGTAGCCGGCGATGGGTACCGAGACGTTCCAGGTATCGCGCAGCCGGGTGCGCCCCTCCTCGGTCACCGACTCGACGAAGGGCGCGACCTCGACCCGGGCCACGCTCACCGCCACCGGCGCCGGGCGCAGCGCCCAGGCCAGCAGGAGCAGCAGGCCGAGGGCGGCCAGGCCCCAGGCCAGGCGGCGAATCCAGTGGTGTGACGGTCTCATCGCGGTTCTCCCCGATTAAGCTGACGCCTTGAGCGAGCTGACCATGTTCAGCCGGTTCAGGCGACGTACCAGCATGATACCGACCAGCAGCGATGCCACCAGCACGCCACCGGCGGCGATGCCGAATGCCTGGGGGGTGAGGACCAGCGGGATGCGGAACATGTCGTTGCTGAAGGCCTGGTTGAGCAGGCGGCTGAAGACAATCCCGAGGGCCCAGCCCGGTGGAATGGCGACCAGCGTCACCAGGGCGATCTCGCCGAGCAGGATGCGGGCCACCTCCACTCGGGTATAGCCCAGCACCCGCAGGGTGGCCAGCTCCCGTGCCCGTTCGGCAAGGGCGATGCGGGCATCGTTGTAGACCACACCGAAGGCGATGGAGGAGGCGATGGCCGTGTATCAGCGTTACCGGGACCCGGCGCCAGCCCTCCACCGCCAGCACGCCCGGCAGATGGCGCAGCTCCCCCAGGGCCCGGGTCGATGTCGGCTCGTTGAAGGTCAGCTCCACGTCCATGCGCAGCACCTGACGATACTGCTGGTCGATCATCGCCTCCACCGCATCGAGCTGATAGGCCCCCATCATCAGCAGCGCCACGGAGAGGGCGATGCCGGTGACCGAGAGGCTCGCCTTGGCGGGATGGCGGCCGAGGTTGCGCAGCACGATACGCCCCGCGTGGCCGAGCAGCGCCCCGGGCAGCAGGCGCTCGAGCCAGGTGCGACGGAAGCGCTGCGGTGCCGGGGGGCGCATGGCCTCGGCGGGCGGGCGGCGTACCGCTCGCCACACCGCCCGCTAGGTGCCGAGCAGCGCGGCCAGGCTGACGATGGCCAGCGACAGGAGCAGCGCCCAGGCGGGTATCCGGAAGGGCATCTCGGGGAAGTGGAAATAGTCGCGATAGATGGCGGCCAGGCCGCTCGCGGCCCAGGCGCCAAGCGCCACCCCGAGCGCCCAGCCGAGCAGCACGATCGCCCCGGCCAGCAGGGCGAAGTGGCGAGCCAGTTCACGGTCGTGATAGCCGAAGGCCTTGAGCACGGCGACCTGCTCGCGCTGGGTCTGGATCAGGCGGCCCATCACCACGTTGAGCAGGAAGGCGGACACGGAGAGAAAGATCGCCGGCAGCACCGTGGCCTGGATGCGTTGCTGGGCGAGCTCCTCCTCGATGAAGCGGTGGGAGGGCTGCTCATCCCGGCTCCAGGCACCGGTGCCGCCGTAGCGGGCCAGGACCAGGTCCAGGGCATCGATCACCTCCTCGCGGTGGGCACCGGCCTGCAGGGTCAGGCTGAGGCGGTTGAAGGCGCCCTGCATGCCGTGGGCGTTGGCCAGGGCGCGGCGGTTCATCCACAGCACGGCGTAGCGTCGATAGTCGGGCATCAGGTCGCTGGGGGCGACCTGGTAGAGGAACTCCGGGCTCAGGGCGATGCCCGTGAGCCTGAGAGGAACACGGCGCCCGTTGATGATCGCCTCCAGGCGGTCGCCCGGCACCAGGCCGTGGGCCTCGGCGAAGGCGTCCGAGACCACCGCCTGGACGTCGCGGCCCGCCTCGGGCAGGCTACCGGCGATCAGGTGGAGACGGTTGAGCAGTGGCTGGCGACCGTCGGGGATCGACAGTGCCAGGCCGCGGATGGGGTCCCGGAAGCCGGCCAGCGAAAGACGCATGGCGGCCTGCACCCGAGGCTCGATCAGGTTGACCCCCTCGATCTCCTGGAGGCGCTCGACCAGGCCGAGCGGCGCGCGCTTCACGTCGGCAAACACCTCGGCGAAGTGGTGACTGGCGTAGAAGCGGTCCCGGGCACCGGAGAGCGCGTCCAGTGTGGTCACGGCTAGGATCAGGGTCATCACGCCGCCGGCGATCACCACGGCGATCGCCAGTGCCTGGCCCTTGAGGCGCCACAGGTCGCGCAGCAGCTTGCGGTCCAGGGTGCGGGTCATGGGCTCACCAGCGCAGCTCGCAGGCGGGGCGGCGACGGGCATTGGCCTGGATCTCGTCGACCCTGCCGTCGCGCAGGTGGATCACCCGGTCGGCCATCTCGCCGATCACCTCGTTGTGGGTGATGATCGCCACCGCGGCACCGGTCTCGCGGTTGATCGTCTCGAGCACCTCGAGGACGCGTATGCCGGTGCGGAAGTCCAGGGCGCCGGTGGGCTCGTCACACAGCAGCAGCTCGGGCTGCTTGGCCACGGCCCGGGCGATGGCCACTCGCTGCTGTTCGCCACCGGAGAGCTGGGAGGGAAAGTGGTCGAGTCGCTCGGCCAGCCCCACCAGGGCCAGGGCAGTCTCGGGGGGCATGGGGTCACGGGCGATCTCGGTGACGATGGCCACGTTCTCGCGGGCGGTGAGGCTCGAGATGAGGTTGTAGAACTGGAACACGAAGCCGACATGGTGGCGACGATAGCGGGTGAGCTCACGCTGGCTGGCGCGGCCGAGATCCTGGGCGTGGCCGTGACGATCGATATGGCGCACCTCGCCCTCGCTGGCGCTGTCGAGGCCGCCCAGGATATTGAGCAGGGTGGACTTGCCGGAACCCGAGGCGCCCAGCAATACCAGCAACTCGCCATGATAGAGGGTCATGTCCACGCCGCGCAGGGCCTGGATGGTGACCTCGCCCATGCGATAGCGGCGGGTCAGCCCGCGGGCCTCCAGGGCGATCTCCTTGCCGTCATCCATTGCGGGCCCTCCTGGCGATGCACTGCCCACAGTCTAGCGGTGGGGCGGCATTCCGGCATTGACCCGGTGCAGGCGGCGTGCAATCAGCGGGTCACTACCTGCCCGCCGTCGTCGATCTCCAGGCGGCGGTTGCGGCCGGCGTACAGCGCGAAGCCGGCGGCGAGGGCGCAGATCGTTACCAGCACGCTGGTGATGGCGGTGAGGCCCAGGCCGAACTGGAGCATCACGCCCACGCCCAGTGGGCCCATGGCGGCCAGTGTGTAGCCACCGCCCTGGGCCAGCCCGGAGAGCTTGCCGGCCAGGCGCGAGTTGCCGGTGCGCAGCACGATCAGCGTCAGCGCCAGGCTGAAACTGCCTCCCTGGCCCAGACCGAGGAGGATCACGCCGAGCCAGCGCAGCGAGGGCGTGGCCTGGAGCAGCAGCCAGAATCCCGTGGCGCTCAGGGTCAGCACGCAGAGCAGGGCAGGCCGCTGGTCCCGACCCAGGCGCGCCAGCCAGGGCGCGGCGAGGGCGGCGGGCAACTGTACCATCACCGAGGCACCCATCATCCAGCCCGCCTCGGCCTCGCCATAGCCGCGGGCCACCAGTAGGGTGGGCAGCCAGCCGAAGACGATATAGGCCAGCGACGACTGCAGCCCCATCAGCAGCATGACCTGCCAGGCCAGGGGCTGGCCCAGCACCGAGCGCATCGAGCCGCCGCCCCCGGGCAGCGCCGCCTCGTCACGGCGGGGAGCCAACGCCAGCCAAGCCAGCAGGGCGATGAGGGCCAGCAGCGACCAGCTGGCCAGCCCCAGGTGCCAGGCGCCCAGCCAGTCGGCCAGGGGAATGCTCAGCCCCGCCCCCAGGGCGCCGCCCAGGCACAGCGCCATGGTATAGACACCGGTCATCAGGTCGGCCCCGGCGGGGAGTTCGCGCTTGACCAGGGCCGGCAGCAGGGTACCGGCCACGCCGATGGCGGCGCCGACCATCAGGGTGCCGATGAACAGGGTGGTGATCAGCGGCACGCCGCGCAGCAGCAGGCCTGCGGCCAGCAGCATCAGGCCGGCGGCCAGGGCCCGCTCGGGCCCGAGGCGCTTGGCCAGCCAGGGGGCCAGAGGGGCGAACAGCCCCAGGCAGAGCACGGGAAGGGTGGTGAGGGCGCCGATGGCCAGCGGCGAGAGCCCGGTCTCCTGCTGGATGCGGGTCAGTACCGGCGCCAGGGAAGAGAGGGCGGGGCGCAGGTTGAGTCCCACCAGCACCATCAGGGCAATGAACAGGGCCAGGCTGGCCTTGGGTGTGCGCTCAGCCATCATCGTCGCGGCGCTCCCAGCCGGGCTTGGGGCGTGGGGCACGCGGCGCCCCCTCATCACGGGAGGCGATCAGCGGGTGATCCTCGGTGCGGTTCTCGGGGCGAAAGACTACTTCCCCAGGCCGGCGGGGTGCCTCCTGCTCCGCCTGGCGGCGGATGCCGGAGACATCCTCGGCGCTGACCAGGGCGCCTGTACCGCCCAGCGGGTCCGGCCTGGCCACCAGACGGCCCTCATAGGTCCAGCATCGCTGGGGAGCCTGGGCGAGCTGCCAGTCGCGCCCCCGCCAGCGCGCCTGGCCATCGGGGAGCAGCTGCAGTTCGTCGATCGGCACCAGGGCCTGGAAGAGCCGGGCATTGAGCACGGCTCCGCCCGCCAGCATGGTGACGGGGCCCTGGTACCCGGTTCCGGATTCGGCCAGCGCTGCCAGCACCGCCTTGCGGCTGGGCTTGGCGGGCAGGGTGGCGCGCCCGCACAGGTGAAGCAGGTCGCTGTCGACCTGCTTGATGACCCAGACCTCGATGGGCTGCTTGCCGAAGAGTCGTTTCAGCATGGTGGCGTGACGCTTGGTGGGGGAAACGGGCTACATTCGCATATTGCGATGCTGTCTGCCAGTACGGCGTCAGGCCTGCTGGCGACCGCCGCCACCACCGCGCCGACGCCGCCGAGTGGCGGTGGGCTGCTCGCCACCACGGCGCTGCCCCTGCCCCCGGTTCTGGCCGGCGTCACCGCGCTTCTGGCCATTGCCGCCGCGGCCACCGCCACCTCCGCGACGATTGCGGCCGTTCTCGATGGGTTCGGGTTTGGCATTGGGGTCGGGCTCGAAGCCGGGCTCGATGCGCTTCTCCAGGTCGCGCTTGATCAGCCGCTCGATGCCCTTGAGCAGGCCGTGCTCGTCGACGCAGACCAGCGAGACCGCCTGGCCTTCGCTGCCGGCGCGGCCGGTGCGGCCGATGCGGTGCACATAGTCCTCGGCGACGTTGGGCAGCTCGAAGTTGACCACATGGGGCAGCTCCTCGATATCCAGGCCGCGGGCGGCGATGTCGGTGGCCACCAGCACCTGCAGGTCACCGGTCTTGAAGGCGGCCAGCGCCTTGGTGCGCGCGGACTGGCTCTTGTTGCCATGGATCGCCATGGCCGGAATCTCCTGCTTGGAGAGCTGTTCGGCCAGGCGGTTGGCGCCGTGCTTGGTACGCGTGAAGACCAGTACCTGGTGCCAGTCGTGCTCGGTGATCAGGTGGGCCAGCAGCTCGCGCTTCTTCTCGCGGTCGACGCGATAGATCGCCTGGTCGACGAGCTCGGCGGTGGTGTTGCGGCGGGCGACCTCGATCATCTCGGGATCGTCGAGCAGCTTGTTCGCCAGCGACTGGATCTCGTTGGAGAAGGTCGCCGAGAACAGCAGGTTCTGGCGCTTCTCGGGCAGCACGCGCAGGATCTTCTTGATGTCGTGAATGAAGCCCATGTCGAGCATGCGATCGGCTTCGTCGAGCACCAGGATCTCGACCTTCGACAGGTCGACGTGCTTCTGCTGCTGCAGATCGAGCAGCCGTCCCGGGGTGGCGACCAGCACATCCAGGCCCGGACGAATCGCGTCCACCTGGGGCTGCTGGCCCACGCCGCCGAAGATCACGTGGCTCTTCAGCGTCAGGTGGCGCCCATAGTCGGCCACGCTCTCGCCCACCTGGGCGGCAAGCTCACGGGTCGGTGTCAGCACCAGGGCGCGCACCTGGCGCTTGCCGGGGCGCGGGCCGTCGGCCAGGCGCTGCAGCATCGGCAGGGTGAAGCCGGCAGTCTTGCCGGTCCCTGTCTGGGCGCTGGCGAGAAGGTCGCCGCCCTTGAGCACGGCGGGAATCGCCTTGAGCTGGATCGGGGTCGGGGTGGTATAGCCTTGTGCCTCGACGGCACTCAGCAGTTCGGCACGCAGGCCGAGGTCGGAAAAGGTCATGCGGTCTCCGCAGAACGCCGCGGCCGTGTCACGCAGTCGCGCGTGACCAGTCCCGGGCCGGGGCGTATAAAAATTCGGGGGTCAGGGCGCGGCAGGAGGGACTCGCTGATGTGCCGCGAGCGCCATTATGCCAGATCGCTGGCCACAGCGCAGCTACTCTTGCCGGCGCTCCTGCTCAATGACCTCGGCAAGCCGCTCGGCCACCTCGTCCCAGCCTCGGCCCAGGGCGCGCACCAGCGCCGGATAGCCGTCGGCCGCAAGGACGCTCTCCACGTCCAGGCTGTGCATGGCGAGCAGGCTCCCATCGGGGGCATACAGACGGAAGCGCCCGCCGATCACCGCCAGGCCATCATGGCGACCCTGGAAGCGGTCGATCTCCAGTGCCAGGCGCAGCGCCTGGGCCTCACGACTCCCGGGCTCCTCGAGCATGACCCGGGTATCGGGCAGGCGATTCGCCAGGCGGTCGCGCAGGGCACGCTGCAGCTGGCGGCCCAGGGCCTCGGCCCACTGGTGCCCACGGGCCTCCACCAGGGTGATGTCGTCGACCTGCATGACGATGCCATCCACGTCCAGGTAATGGGCGAGCCGCGGTGACGCCAGCAGCAGCTGGTGGCGCGCCTCGGCGCCGGCCGCGTCCTGAATCGGAGTGGCGGGCAGGGTGTAGCGCTCGGGTGCCGGCGTGCTGCTGGCGCAGCCCCCCAGGGCGCCGCCCAGCAGCACCGTCATCAGGGTAACGCCGATCCATCGTCTTGCTTTCATCGCCTGGTCTCCTTGTGCTCAGTCGTTGCGCGGTGCGCGGGGCAGCGGATCCTCGGCATCGAGGCTGTCGAAGAGCAGGGCGCGTGGATTGTCGGAGAGCGTCCGGGCCACCGGCTGCAGGTCGCGCATCAGCCGCTCCAGACGCTCCACGGCGCCGACCAGCTCCTGATAGGCCGCGGATTCGGGCGAGAGGCCCTCCAGGGTGCCGCGCAGCTCGGTCAGGGTGGCGTTGAGGTTGGCCGGCATCTGTCGCGTGCCGGGATCCTCGACCACTTCGCGCAACGAGGTGGAGAGGCTGCGTACCTCCTCGAGCATTGCCTGGGAGGCGGCCAGGTTGCGATCCAGGCCCTCGAGCAGCGGCTCCACCTCCAGGTCGTTGAGCTTGGCCAGCAGGTCGGTGACCTGGGATTCGATCAGCGCGAAGCCGCCGGAGGTGGTGGGGAAGACACGCTGTTCGGCGAAGGTCAGCGGCGCGTAGTCGTCCTCCAGGTCGCGGTGGAAGTTGAGGTCCACGAACAGCGCCCCGGTCAGCAGGTTGCCGCTCTTGAGGGTGGCACGCAGGCCCAGCTCGAAGAAGCGGTCATAGCGCTCCCGCCACTCCTCGATGTCGACCTCCTGATTCTCGATGCCCAGGCGCTGGGGTTCGATGCGGATCAGTACCGGGATGGCGAAGCCCCCGCGACCGGTGGGCTGCTCGGCGGTGAAGTTCCAGGGCACGGCGGCCACGGTGCCCACGCGGACCCCGCGGAACTCCACCGGAGCGCCCTTGGAGAGGCCGCGCACCGAATCGTCGACCAGCAGCACGAACTCCAGGTAACGGTTGAAGGTACCCTGGCGCGCGGTGTCCTCGTCCGGGTAGAGGTTGAAGGTGGTGTCGGCCTCCACCGTGCCGCCCAGTGGCAGGTCCTCGGGCACGCCGAAGGTGACGCCACCACCCAGCAGGGCCTCGAAGGATTCGACGTTGACCCGGAAGCCCTCGGAATCCAGGCGCAGGTCGATGCCGCTGGCCGACCAGAAGCGGGTGCTCTCGGTGACCAGGCTGTCGTAGGGCGCCTCGATGAACACGCGATGCTGCATGCGACGGGTCGTGGCGTCGAAGGTGGCCTCCTCGACGCGGCCCACGGTGTAGCCCTGGTAGGTGACCGGGTCGCCGACACGCAGCGAGTTGCCCAGCTGGCTGATCAGGTTGATGCGCAGGCCCGCGGCGCCGGCCGGTGCCACCGGGGGCTGGTCGCTGACCTCGAACTCGCGGGACTCGATCTCGCTCTCGCCTGGCTGCAGCTGGAGATAGGCGCCGGATAGCACGGTACCCAGCCCGCTGATGCCCTCGCGACCGACACGCGGCTTGACCACCCAGAACTGGCTGTCCTCGACCAGCATCGCCTCGTTGCCAGGGCCCATGCGCGCGGTGATCACCGCCGTGGAGAGGTCCTCGGAGAGGTGCACCTGTTCGACCCGGCCCACCTCCACGTTGCGGGTCTTGATCAGGGTGCTGCCGGCCTCGATGCCCTCGGCGTTGCCGATGGTCAGGGTGATCTGCGGGCCGCGGCTGCGGTAGTTGTCCCATACCAGCCAGGCACCGATCAGCAGCGCCACGATGGGCACGATCCAGATCGGCGAGAAGCGCGCCTGGGGCGTGGCCCTGGCGCGGTCGAGGGTGTCGGAGGCGTCGTCGTGACGCGGTGTGTCTTCACTCATCCAGAGTTTCCTTCCGGGTGTCGCCCATCGGGGGCGGACGTGCGTGGCGATCGCTCGCTGCGCGGCAGCGGGCTGTCCCAGAGCAGGCGCGGATCGAAGGTCATGGCGGCCACCATGGTGATCACCACCACGGCGCCGAAGGCCAGGGCGGCGGGCCCCGGTTCGATGGACATCAGTGAGCCTGCGCGTATCAGTGCCACCAGGATGGCGACCACGAAGACATCGATCATCGACCAGCGACCGATGAACTCGGTGAGCCGGTAGAGCCGGGTGCGGGTGGCCGCATTGAGCTCGTTGCTGCGGCGAACCACCAGGCACAGCCAGGCCAGGGCCACCAGCTTGCCCACCGGTACGATCACGCTGGCGATGAAGATGATCACGGCCACCGGCCAGGAGCCCATCTGGATCAGCTCCACCACCCCGCCGACGATGGTGGAGGGTGAGCTCTGGCCCAGGCTGGTGGTGGTCATGATGGGATAGACATTGGCCGGGATATACATGATCGAGGCGCCGGCAAGTAGTGCCCAGGTCCGCTGCACGCTATGGGGGTGGCGGGCATGCAGCGCCTCGCCACAGCGGTCACAGCGGCCATGGCCGTCGGCATCCAGGCGGCCGATCAGGCCACAGGTGTGGCAGCCGGAGAGTCGCTGGGGGGCGGCGGTCTCCCCGGTTCGGGTGCCCTCCGGGGCACGGGGTTCACCGGCCAGGGAGAACCACATCCAGTCGGCATCCAGCGACTGGGTGGTCATCAGCAGCAGCAGGGCAAAGGCGCAGAATGACCAGAACGACACCCCAAGGTCGATGTCGGCCATCCCGGCAATCTTGATCAGGCTGACCAGGGCACCAATGATGAAGACATCGGCCATCATCCAGGGATTGAGGTGGGCAAGCGAACGGGCGATGGTGCGACTGGCCGGGAGCGGGTCGTCGCGCAGCAGGCCCAGCTGCAGCCAGATCACCCCGGCAAGGTAGACCGCCGGCAGCACCACGATGGTCATGATCACGGCGCCACCCACCACCGGCTGGTGGAAGCCGATCAGGGTAGTGGCGGTCTGGCTCAGCTCGATCCGATTGCCGATGCCGCCGACGCTGAAGCTGAGGAAGGGGAAGGCGAGCGCCAGCCCCAGCGCCATGAGGGCCGCCAGGGCCAGGGCCATGCTGCGCTGGGCGGGGCGAAAATGGCGCTTGACCAGGGTATGCCCACAGCGCGGGCAGTCGGCCTTCTCGCCGGGACGCAGTGGCGGTAGTGCCACCACCCAGTCGCACTCCTCGCAGGCGCGCAGGCGTCGTCGCGCGCGACTCTCCGGCGGTGTGCGTTCGATCCGCGGCGCTTCGCCCTGCAGCAGCTGCGGGGAGGTCAGGCGGTGGCGGATGCGCAGCGGGGGCGTGGCCAAGGGGCGTCGTCTCTCCAGGGGCTCGGCTTCACTCGATGCCGGGCGCCGGCGTACACTCGCCGGGCCGTGGGCAGGTGGAAAGTGTGACACGTCCCCGCGGGCACTACCATATTCCAACATGCAAACCTGAATGTAACGGGAACGAGACGATGATCCTACCCGCAGTGGCGGTAGTGGCAGGCCTTGTCCTGCTGGTGTGGAGCGCCGAGCGCTTCGTCGATGGTGCGGCGGCGACCTCCGCGCGCCTGGGGCTCTCCCCCCTGCTGATCGGCATGTTGGTGATCGGCTTCGGCACCTCCGCGCCTGAGCTGGTGGTCTCGGCGCTGGCGGCGGGGCAGGGCAATCCCGGCCTGGCGCTGGGCAACGCCTACGGCTCCAATATCGCCAACATCGGCCTGATCCTCGGCCTGGTGGCGTTGGTCTCACCGCTGGCGGTGCACTCCTCGGTGGTGCGTCGCGAACTGCCGGTGCTGGGGGCGGTGACGCTGCTCTCGGCACTGCTGATGTGGGGAGGCATGATCGGTCGCCTGGAGGGGGGGCTGCTGCTGGTGCTGCTGGCCGCCTTCATGGGTGTCAGCATCTGGCGGGCTCGTGGCGAGGGCGCGGACCCGCTGGCCGCCGAGACCGAGGAGAGCCTGCAGGTCCACCCCATGAGCCTGAAGGTCGGCCTGATCTGGACCGGCGTCGGCCTGGTGCTGCTGGTGATCAGCTCGCGCGTGCTGGTGTGGGGGGCCGTGGCCATCGCCCAGGGCTTCGGGGTCAGCGACCTGATCATCGGCCTGACCGTGGTGGCGGTGGGCACCTCGCTGCCCGAACTCGCCTCATCGATCAGCGCGCTGCGTCGCCGTGAGCACGACCTTGTGCTGGGCAACGTGGTCGGCTCCAACCTCTTCAACACCCTGGGCGTGGTGGGCCTCGCGGCGGTGATCCATCCCATCGAAGTGGGCAGTGAGGTGCTGTTGCGCGACTGGAGCCTGATGACCGTCATGACGGTCCTGCTTGCCGTGTTCGCCATGGGCTGGCGGGGGCGCGAAGGACGCATCAACCGCTATGAGGGGGCGGTGCTGCTCTCGATGTTCATCGCCTACACCGGCTGGATGGTGAACCTGGTGATCAGCGGCAGTGCCGGCTGAGGCAGGCTGCGACAACGAGACACCCCGGAAAGCGTTGCCAGCGCTGTCCGGTCAGTGGCGAATAGGCGTATGCTGGTCTTGGGAAAGGAATAAGCTTAGCTGTCCGGGTTATTTAAGGAGCACCTCCTCATTTCCCTCGGGCCTGCTAGGCTTTGCCTGTCCCCTTGGTGTCCAGGAGGAATGCGTCACGGTACCGGCGGCTGTCGGTTCCCGAAGCACAATGCGCCAGCGGCGCATCCGCATCCCTTGCGACCTTCTCGAGTTACCTGCGTAACGAGGCAAGCGTCATGGAATTGGATCCTCTCCTGCTGTCGCGATTGCAATTCGCCTTCGTGGTCTCCTTCCACGCCATCTTCCCGGTGTTCACCATCGGCCTGGCGTCCTATATCGCCGTGCTCAACGGCCTCTTCTACAAGACCGAAAATCCCGCCTGGGACCGCCTGGCGCTGTTCTGGACGCGGGTCTTCGCCGTGGTGTTCGGCATGGGGGTGGTGTCGGGCATCGTGATGTCCTTCCAGTTCGGCACCAACTGGAGCAACTTCTCCTATGCCACCGCCAACTTCATGGGGCCGATGCTCAGCTACGAGGTGGTCACGGCCTTCTTCCTGGAGGCGGCCTTCCTCGGGGTGCTGCTGTTCGGTCGCGGCAAGGTGCCCCAGGGGGTGCACCTGTTCGCCTCGATCATGGTGGCGCTGGGCACCTTCATCTCCTCGTTCTGGATCCTCTCCGCCAACAGCTGGATGCAGACTCCGGCCGGTGCCGAACTGATCGATGGCCGCTTTCATATCACCGACTGGGCGGCGGCGATCTTCAATCCCTCCTTCCCGTGGCGCTTCTCGCACAAGGTGATGGCGTCGTTCGTCACCGGTGGCTTCGTGGTGGCGGGTGTCAGCGCCTGGTATCTGCTGATCGGCCGTGACGTCGAGGCCAACCGCCGGGCGCTCTCCATGTGCCTGTGGCTGCTGCTGATACTGACTCCCGCCCAGGCGGTGATCGGCGACTTCCACGGCCTCAACACCCTGGAGCACCAGCCCACCAAGGTGGCCGCCATGGAGGGCAACTGGGAGACCGGGCCCAACGTGCCGCTGCTGCTGGCCGCCTGGCCCGACCAGCTGGCCCAGGGCAACCGGTTCGAGATCGGCATCCCCAGCCTGGCGAGCCTGATCCTGACCCACCATGCCGATGGCGAGGTGCCGGGCATCAGCGAGGTGCCGCCGGAGGAGCAGCCGCCGGTGTGGCTGGTGTTCTGGTCCTTCCGGGTCATGGTGGGGCTGGGCTTCTTGATGATCGGTGTCGCCCTGGTCGGTCTGTGGCTGCGCCGCGGAGGCCGCGTCTATCAGCATCGCGGCTTCCTGCAGGCGCTGCGCTTGATGAGCGTGACGCCCTTCGTCGCGGTGCTGGCCGGCTGGTTTGTCACCGAGACCGGACGCGCCCCCTGGCTGGTCTACGGTGTCATGACCCATGCCGAGGGCGTGACTCCGTCTCTTACCGGCGGCATGGCGCTGTTCACCCTGCTCGGCTACATGGCGGTCTACGCCGTGGTGTTCGCCTGCGGCCTCTATTACCTGACCCGCGTGGTACGCCAGGGCATGTTGCCCGAATCTGGGGATGATTCCGGCGAGGCCCATCACGCCAAGCGTCCCTTCTCGGCAGCCAACGCCCGCTTCGATGACGATGCGGCACCGACCTGGAGGCAGTGACATGGAATCCTTCGACCTCTCCGTGATCTGGGCGCTGATCATCGGCTTCGGCGTGATCATGTATGTGCTCATGGATGGCTTCGACCTCGGCCTCGGCATCCTCTATCCCTTCGCGCCGAACGAGGAGGCCCGGGACGTAATGATGAACTCCGTGGCCCCGGTGTGGGACGGCAACGAGACCTGGCTGGTGCTGGGTGGGGCCGGCCTGCTGGGCGCCTTCCCGCTGGTCTATTCGGTCTACCTGCCGGCGCTCTATATCGGGGTCTTCCTGATGCTGGCCGGGCTGATCTTCCGCGGCATCGCCTTCGAGTTCCGCTTCAAGTCGCGGCGCAACCGGGTGTGGTGGAACCGCGCCTTCTGCTGGGGCTCCGCGGTGGCCGCCTTCGCCCAGGGGGCCGTGGTGGGTGCCTATATCGAGGGCTTCCCGGTGGAGGACTTCGTGTTCGTAGGCGGTGCCCTCGACTGGCTGACCCCCTTCGCGGTGCTCACCGGCATCAGCCTGATGACGGGCTATGCGCTGCTCGGTGCCACCTGGCTGATCCTCAAGTCGGAAGGCGAGGTGCAGCGCTGGGCCTATCGCATCACCCCGGCCCTGCTGCTGGCGGTGCTATCCGCCTTCGCCATGATCAGTTTCTGGACGCCGCTGGTGGACCCCGCGGTGTTCGAGCGCTGGTTCAACCATATCCACCTGATCTGGATTCTGCCGACCCTGGCTCTGGCCTGTGCCGCCTGGCTGGTGATGGCGGTCTACCGTCGCCAGGAGGGCCAGCCGTTCATCGCCACCCTGGGGCTGTTCATCTTCACCTACCTGGGCCTGGTGGCCAGCAAGTGGCCGGTGATCGTGCCTCCCAACTACACGATCTGGGATGCCGCCTCGGCGCCCGAGTCGCAGCTCTTCCTGCTGATCGGCGTGCTCTTCGTGATCCCCATCGTCCTGGCCTACACCGCCTGGACCTACTGGGTGTTCCGCGGCAAGGTCCGTCCCGGCGACGGCTACCACTAGGCGGTGGCCGGTCGCCGCAATGCCACCGGGGACGCGTCCCGGTGGCTGGCCGCGCATGCCGCCGCGGAGCGTGTTCGCCTCGGCCTGGCGGTCGCCGCCGGGATGGCCGCCACCCTGGCGACCCTGGGGCAGCTGGCGCTGCTCGCCCGCTTCGTCAGCGAACTGCTAGTCGCCGAGGTGCCGGTCTTCGACCTGGCTCCCCTGGCGCTGGGCATGCTGGGGCTGCTGGGGGTACGCAGCCTGGCGCTGTTCTCCCAGGAGCGCCTGGGAGTCGCCGCCAGCCTGGCCCTGCGTCATCGGGTACGTGCCGAACTGCTCGACCATCTGGCGCGCCTGGGGCCGGCGGGGCTTGCCTCACGCCACTCGGCGTCGCTGGCCAGCCAGCTGGTCGAGCAGGTGGAGGCCCTCGACGGCTATGTGGCGCGCTATCGCCCCCAGCGTCTCCTCGCGGTCATCCAGCCGCTGCTGGTGCTCGCCGTCGTCGCCTGGCTCGACTGGCTGGCGGCGCTCTTCCTGGTGCTCTCGGCACCGCTGATCCCCCTGTTCATGGCCCTGGTGGGCATGGGGGCCGAGCGCCTCAATCGTGAGCAGTTCGAGGCGGTATCGCGGCTCTCCGGCCACTTCATCGACCGGGTCCGGGCGGTCAGCACCCTGCAGCTCTTCGGTCGCACCCGGGAGGCGACCGACGAGGTCCATGCCGCCGCCGATGACTATCGCCGCCGCAGCCTGCGCACCCTGCGCGTGGCCTTCCTCTCCTCGGCGGTGCTGGAGTTCTTCGCTTCGGTGGCCATCGCCGTGGTGGCGATCTATGTCGGCTTCGGCCTGCTCGGTTATATCGGCTATGGCCCCTCGCCCGAGCTGACCCTCTACAGCGGCCTGCTGGTGCTGCTGCTCGCCCCGGAGTTCTTCCAGCCGCTGCGCGTGCTCTCCCAGCACTATCACGACCGTGCCGCGGCCCTGGGGGCGGCCGATGGCCTGGTGGCGCTGCTCGACGCGGATGTCGAGGCGCTGCGTGGCGTGTCCGAGGAGACCGATCCGGCGCCGACGGGGGAGCTGGTGCGCCTCGAGGGCGCCTGCGTCGACTACCCCGGACGCGGCCGCGTGCTTGGGCCCCTGGACCTGACGCTGGTGCCCGGCGAGGTGGTGGCGGTCACCGCTCCCTCGGGCGGGGGGAAGTCCACGCTGCTGCAGCTGCTTGCCGGCTTCCTGGGCCCAAACGAGGGGCGGAGGCGGACGGCCCCGGGCCTGACCTTCGCCTGGATGGACCAGCGCCCGCTGCTGATCCAGGGCAGCCTGGCCGACAACCTGCGCCTGGCCGCCCCAGAGGCCGACGACACCCGCCTGGTCGCGGCGTTGCAGCATGCTGGCCTGGGCGAGTTGCTGGCACGCCTGCCGGAAGGCCTGGCCACCGTCGTGGGGGAGCGCGGCGCCGGGCTCTCCGGCGGGCAGGCCCAGCGCCTGGCACTGGCCAGGATCTTCCTTTCCGACGCCCCGCTGGTGCTGCTCGACGAGCCCACGGCGAGCCTCGACGCCGAGACCGAGGCGCGGGTCATCACTGCGCTGGGCGAGCTCGCCGAGCAGGGCCGCTGCCTGGTCATCGCCACCCACCATCCGGCGCTGATGGCGCTGGCCGACCGGTGCCTGGCACTGGAGGCAGACACAGGAGCATCATCATGAGTCGACCCGGCGAGGGCCATCGAGGCCTGCTGGCCGAGCTCGCGCCCTGGCTGGCCATGCTGGCTCGCCATCGAGGACGGCTGTCTGGCGGGGCAGGGTTGATGGCGTTGACCCTGGTCTCCGCCATCGGCCTGCTGGCGCTCTCCGGCTGGTTCATCACCGCCACCGGCCTGACCGGGCTACTGCTGGCCGCAGGCGTGGCGGCGCGCCTGGATGTCTACCTGCCGGGGGGCGGCATCCGCACCTTTGCGGTGACCCGTACTGTGGCCCGCTACCTGGAGCGGCTCTACAACCACGACACGGTGCTGCGCCTGCTCGCGGACCTGCGCGGGCGACTGTTCGCTGTGGTCGCCGGCCTCGACGCCCATGCCCTGGCGCAGCGTCGCGCCAGCGACTGGCTCAACCGGCTGACCGCCGATATCGACGCCCTGGACAGCCTCTTCCTGCGCCTGCTGGCACCCGCCGCGGTGGCGCTGCTGGCGATCCTCGGCCTGGCAGGCTTCCTCGCCCTGTGGGCGCCGGCGGCGGGACTCGCCGCGGGTGGTCTGTTGCTGGTCGGCTGGGCCTGGCTGGTGGTCGGCCAGGCGCGCCTGGGCATGGCCGCCAGCCGGCGCCAGGTCGAGGACCGCGAGGCGCTGAGAGGGCGCCTCGTGGAACAGCTGCAGGGGCTGGCGGAGCTCGAGGCCTACGGAGCCCTGGACGCTCAGCGTCGGCGCCTCGAGACCCTGGAGGCCGGGCTCTACCGGGACCAGCGTCGGCTCGGCACCCTGGTGGCGCTGGGCAATGCCCTGTCTGTCCTGCTGGTCGGGGCGGCGGCGCTCGCGGCGCTCTGGCTCGCCGCCATGGCCTGGCAGGCCGGGGCACTCTCGGGGCCACTGGCGGTGATGATGCCCCTGGCGGTGCTGGCCATGAGCGAGGCGCTGGCCGGGCTTCCCGCCGCTTTCACCTGGCTGGGGGCCACCCGTGGCGCGGCAGCTAGGCTCAACGGCCTGCGCCAGGCCGCAGACAGGACCGAAGCGACGGCGGGTGAGCCGCCACCTTCCGGGCCCCTCTCGGTCGCAGTGCAAGGCGTCTCGCTGCACTATCCCGGGGCGCCCCTGGCGGCACTCGAGGGGCTTTCGCTGCGCCTGGCGCCCGGCGAGAGGCTGGCGCTGTGCGGTGCCTCGGGGGCAGGCAAGTCGAGCGTGGCGACGCTGCTGCTGCGCCAGCTCACCCCCGCTGCCGGCGACATCCGGCTGGGCGGGGTGGCGCTCCCGGCCTGGCCCGAGGCCGAGCTGCGTCGCCGCGTGGCGGCGCTGACCCAGCGCATCGACCTGATCGATGACAGCCTGTCCGCCAACCTGCGCCTGGCCAGGCCCGATGCGGTGGAGGGCGAGCTGTGGGCAGCGCTGGCCTGGGTCGAGCTGGCGGCCTGGGCGGAGGCCCTTCCCGAAGGGCTTGCGACACGGGTGGGCGAGGGTGGCCGGCGCCTCTCCGGCGGTCAGGCGCGGCGCCTCGCCCTGGCAAGATTGCACCTGCTGGACCCCGGCCTGGTGCTGCTCGACGAACCCTTCGCCGGGCTGGATGCCGGCACCGTGGCACGCCTCAAGCCGCGCCTGGATGCCTGGCTGGCTGGGCGCAGCGTGATCTTCCTGGTGCACCAGCTGAATGACGGGGCTTTCGACCCGCCGGGGATCGATCGGCGCCTGACGCTGGTCGAAGGCCGGCTGGCAGGCTATACCTGAACCAGTTTTTTTCGAATCGGCCTACCCAAGGAGACGACCATGAGTGTCAGGGACGCAGCCACCCGGCGGGATCGCCGCCACTCCACGCTTCGCATCGCCGCCGCCCTGGTCACCGTGTGGCCACTGGGCTCGGTCCTGGCCGAGGAGCTGCCGGTGGAGGCGGTGACCCTCTCCTCCGGTGGCCTGGCCGAGGTTCAGCGCAGCGCTCGCCTGGACGGCGACGGGACCCTCTACCTGGAGGTGCCCCTCGAGCAGGTCAACGATGTACTCAAGAGCCTCGTCGTCCGGGACCCGAGTGGCCGCATCCGAGGCCTCAGCCTCGACGGCCTGGCGACCCTGGAGGAGACCTTCCGTCGGCTACCCTTCGGTCCCGATGACCTGGGTTCGGTGGCCCGCCTGGCCGCGACCCTGCAGGGCGTGGAGGTGCGGGTCAGCTCCGGTGGTCAGTGCCTCGAGGGGCTGGTGCTGGGGGTGGCGGAGAGCGAACCCGACGAGGAGGGGCACCGCGTACGCACCCTGTCGCTGCTCGATGCCGAGGGTGGCGTGGCGACGTTGCGCCTGGGGGATGATGCGCGGCTGGAGGTACTGGATAGCGCCCTGCGTGAACGCCTGGGCGAGGCCGCCGAGGTCAGCGGTCGGGCACGCACCGAGGAGATGCGCCGCATCGCCATCGAGCTCGATGGCGAGGGCGAGCGCGAGGTGTCGCTGACCTATGTGGTGGCCGCCCCGGTATGGAAGAGCGCCTACCGCCTTCTGCTCGAGGCCGATGACGCCGCACGTCTGCAGGCCTGGTCGGTGGTCGAGAACGCCAGCGGTAGCGACTGGGATGACGTGGCCCTGACCCTCTCCAGCGGCGCCCCGGTGACCCTGACCCAGCGCCTGCTGGAGCGCTACTGGGCGTCCCGGCCGGAGGTGCCGGTCAGCGCCGATGCCACCGCCCCGGTGCGGCCCGACGAGGGTGCCATGGATTCCCTGGGGGGTGCCAAGGCCGAATCCATGATGGCCTATGGTGATGCGGCGGTGAGCCGCAGCGTGGCGGCGCCGGCGGCTCCGGCATCGCGTCCCGAGGTGGTCGAGAGCGCGACTGCCGCCACCTGGCGGCTGCCCGACGCGGTCGACCTCGCCGCCGGGCGCACCCTGTCGCTGCCCTATATCGACGCCGAGGTGCCCGCGCGGCGTGTGTCGCTCTACCAGCCCGAGCGCGGTGAGCGCCATCCGGTGGCTGCGGTACGCCTGGAGAACACCACCGATGCCTGGCTTCCGCCCGGCCTGGTGACCGTCTACGAGGCGCGGGTCGGCCACGTCGGGGACGTCAACCTGCCTGGCATCCCGGCCGGTGAGTCGCGGCTGGCCAGTTTTGCCGCCGACCGCCAGGTGCGGGTGGTGGAGAGCACCCGTCCCGAGGAGCGCCTCGAGCGAATGGTGATCGTCGACGGCGCGCTGCGCGTCACCCACCAGTCCCGGCGCCTGACCCGCTATGCCGTGGAAAACGATGCCCGCGAGAGCCGTGAGGTGCTGATCGAGCATCCGCGCCGCGAGGGGTGGGAGTTCGCCTCCGACGCCCTGGTCGAGAGCACGCCGAACCATCGTCGCCTGGCACTGACCCTGGCCGCCGGCGAGAGTGGCGAGGTGGAGGCCCTGGAGACGCTGACTCGCCGCCAGAGCGTGGCCCTGGTCGATGCCGGAGTGGCGCAACTGGTGGAGTGGCGCGATGCCGCCGAGGGGGATACCGCCGCGCAGCTGGAGGCGGTGCTGGAGCGTCGCCGGGCCCTGGCCGAGGTGGAGCGTGAACTCGAGCGTATCGAGCAGGGGCTGGGCCGGGCCGGAGAGGGCCAGGCTCGCATCCGCGACAACCTGGCGGCGGTGGGCACCGACAATGAGCTCGGCCAGCGCTACCTGGCCGACCTCGAGGCCCAGGAGGAGCGCATTGCCGAGCTGGAGGATCAGCGCCAGGGCGCCGAGGAGGAGCGAGAGCGGCGGCGCGAGGCGCTGGCCGAGACCCTGCGCCGGCTGCCATGAGGGCGTTGATACGCTCAAGAGGGCGTTGACGGCTGGGGCTTTGCGCGGCGGCCCGCTTTCTATCAGGATGTGATGATAGGACCCGAGGAGAGCGAGACGAGCCATGCGTGATTTCCTGACCCGCCTGCCCAAGGCCGAGCTGCACCTGCATATCGAGGGCTCGCTGGAGCCCGAGCTGATGTTCGCCCTGGCCGAGCGCAACGGGATCGCGCTGCCTTATGCCACGGTGGAGGAGGTGCGCGCCGCCTACGACTTCTCGGACCTGCAGTCCTTCCTGGACCTCTACTATCAGGGCATGAGCGTGCTGCACACCGCCCAGGACTTCCATGACCTGGCGATGGATTACTTCCGCCGCGCCCACGCCGAGGGGGTGGTCCACGTGGAGATGCACTTCGACCCCCAGGCGCATCTGGCACGCGGCATCGAGCTTCAGGTGGTGATGGAGGGGCTCTCCCTGGCGCGGCGTGAGGCCGCCCGGGAGCTGGGGCTCTCCACCGCCCTGATCATGGCCTTCCTGCGCGACCGCGACGCCGACGAGGCGCTCAAGGTGCTGGAAGAGGCCGCCCCCTACTGGGAGATGCTCGACGCCGTGGGGCTGGACAGCGCCGAGCAGGGCAACCCGCCGGAGAAGTTTGCCGAGGTATTCGAGCGGGCCCGGTGCCTGGGTATCCCGCGGGTGGCCCATGCCGGCGAGGAGGGGCCTCCCGCCTATATCCGTGGGGCGCTGGACCACCTCGGCGTGTGTCGCATCGACCATGGGGTGCGCTGCCTGGAGGATCCCGAGCTGGTCGCCCGGCTGCGTGACGAACAGACGGTGCTCACCGTCTGCCCGCTTTCCAATGTGCGCCTCAAGGTGGTCGAACGCCTCGAGGATCATCCGCTGCCGCGCCTGCTCGCCGAGGGGCTCAATGTCACCCTCAACTCCGATGACCCGGCCTACTTCGGTGGTGGCATGCTGGAGAACTTCCTCGCCTGCCAGCGTGCCTTCGGCTGGGACGAGGCTACCTTCCGCCGTCTGGCCGGCAACGCCATCGAGGCGGCCTTCGTCGACGAGGCGCGCCGCGACGAGCTGCGCCGGCTGCTGGCCGAGGCGTAGGCACTGGCTCGCACACTACCTCACGACGAGTGGTGTAACACGGTGGCGAAACACGACGCGGCCCCGGGATAGCTCCTCGGGGCCGCGTTGCATTCCATGTTCCTCAAGGGCCGGGCCGCAACAGCCCGGCGCCAGGGTCACGGCAGGGCCGGCACCTCGTAGTCTGGCTGCTCGCCGGTCAGGCTGTGCAGGAAGGCGGTGATGTCGGCGATGGTCTGCTCCTCGAAGTCGCGACCCAGCATCTCCTTACCCATGATGGCCACGGCCTCCTCGAGGGTCTCGGTGGCGCCGTTGTTCATGTAGGGGTAGGTGACTGCCACGTTGCGCAGGGTCGGGGTGCGGAAGCGATGGCGGTCGCTCTCCTCGCCGGTGACGTCGAAGCGGCCGACATCGGTGGAGCCGGGTACCTGTATGCGGTGGAACTGACTGTCGGTCAGCGCCGGGCCGCGGTGGCAGGCGATGCAACCGTTGTCCACGAAGGCCACCATGCCGTCCTTCTGCTGGTCGCTCAGGGCGTCCAGATCGCCGTGCAGGTAACGGTCGAAGGGCGAGTCCGGGGTATTGAGGGTGCGCTCGAAGCTGGCGATGGCGTGGGCCAGGTTATCGGCGCTGATCGGGTCCTCATCGTCCGGGAAGGCCGCGGCGAACTTCTGCTCGTAGACCTCAAACCCCTCCAGGCGCTCCAGGGCCTGATCCAGATCCATGGCCATCTCCACGTCGGCCTCGATGGGACCGACTGCCTGGCCCTCCAGGTCCGGCTCGCGGCCATCCCAGAACTGCGAGCCCAGGAAGCCGGAGTTGAGCACCGTGGGGGTGTTGCGCTCGCCGATCTGGCCGTCGTGGCCGGTGGCCCGCGGGATACGGTCGGTCCAGCCCAGCGCCGGGTTATGGCAAGTGGCGCAGCTGATCACCCCGCTGGAGGAGATGCGTGGCTCGAAGAACAGCATGTTACCGAGCTCCACCTTGGCGTCGGTGAGGGAGTTGTCCGCCGGAATCGCCGGCAGGTGCGGCAGCGGTTCGAAGCGGTCGCGATAGTCGCCGAGGCCGTCATCGGCCAGGGCCGGGGTCGAGATGGCGAGGGCCGAACCGATGGTGACGGCCGTGGCCAGCAGGCGCTTGTTGTACATGATGATTCCCCTTTCTGTAATGACCCGTCAGGCAGTGAAGCCGTTAATCGATGTTTAACGTTCTATCAGCCAGTTAGGCAGCTGGCCTGATACTAATCAACCCAGTACAACGGTCGGACAAGGGGGTTGCTTGATCTGCATCAAGAAATTGCCCCGATAGGGATTGCCGTCTGGACCGGTCACGCCGGGTCATGGAAGCTGGCGCGATATTCCTTCTATGGGAGAGATGCCATGGCCCGCTACCGCTATCCCGCCATTGCCGAATCCGAGGTGACGCCAAGAGAGCTGTTTCGCCAGCGACGGCGCTTTATCCAGGGCGGGGCGGCCCTCGGGGCGGTGGCGTTGGCGCCGGGGCTGCTGCTGCCGAGCAGCGCCTACGCCTGGCAGGAGGCCCTGGCCGACAGGCTCGAGGGTGACCTGCCATCACGTGGACTCGCCGGTGGCGAGACCCTTACGTCCCGCAAGGATGCCACCGCCTACAACAACTTCTACGAGCTCGGGGTCCGCAAGAGTGATCCCGAGGTCTATGCCCACAAGCTGATTACCGATCCCTGGTCACTCACCATCGATGGCGAGGTGGGCAAGCCCGGCACCCTGGCGCTGGAGGATGTGCTGAAGCGTGAGACCCTGGAGGAGCGCATCTACCGACTGCGCTGCGTCGAGGCGTGGTCCATGGTGATTCCCTGGGTCGGCTTCCCGCTGGCCGACCTGCTCAAGCGCCATGCTCCCACCTCCCGGGCCCGCTACGTGCACTTCGAGTCGATCCATGACCCCGAGAACCTGCGTGGCCAGAAGAGCTCGATCCTCGACTGGCCCTACCGCGAGGCGCTGCGTATCGACGAGGCGATGCATCCGCTTACCCTGCTGGCGGTAGGCATGTACGGCGAGGTGATGCCCAACCAGAACGGCGCACCGATCCGCCTGGTGGTGCCCTGGAAGTACGGCTTCAAGAGCATCAAGTCGGTGGTGCGCATCACCCTCACCGAGGAGCGGCCGATGAGCGCCTGGATGGAGCAGAACCCCGAGGAGTATGGCTTCTACGCCAACGTCAATCCCGAGGTGGATCACCCGCGCTGGAGCCAGGCGCGGGAGCGGCGTATCGGCGAGCGCGGCAAGCGCGAGACGCTGATGTTCAACGGCTATGCCGAGGAGGTCGCCGGGCTCTACGCCGGTATGGACCCGAACGAGCACTTCTGACGACGGGGAGTCGCAT
The DNA here is from genome assembly GCF_021282295.1 of Halomonas sp. G15. Taxonomy (NCBI): domain Bacteria; kingdom Pseudomonadati; phylum Pseudomonadota; class Gammaproteobacteria; order Oceanospirillales; family Halomonadaceae; genus Halomonas; species Halomonas sp. G15. The sequence goes on from NZ_JAJSPA010000022.1 coordinate 48,521, forward strand.
GTCGATCGTCAAGGGCCCGGTGCTGATGTTCCGCCTGCTGGTGCTGGCGTCCGGCCTGCTGCCGGCGCTGTGGCTCGCCTGGCGCTGGGGGCAGGATGACCTCGGCGTCGTCCCCGAGGAGGCGGTGGTGCACCTGACCGGGCGCACCGGCCTGGTCCTGCTGCTGGCCACCATCGCCTTCAGCCCCGCCTTCCGGCTCACCGGCTGGGTAGGCATCATGATCGCCCGACGCCAGATGGGGCTATGGGCCTTCGCCTGGCTCTGCGCCCACGCCCTGGCGTGGATGGGGCTGGAACAATACTGGGCCTGGGAGTGGATCTGGCACGACATGTGGGACCTGCCCTATGTGCGCTATGGGGTGGTGGGCCTTGTGCTGCTGGTGCCGCTGGCGCTCACCTCCTTCCGGCGAGTGCGTCAGGTCATGGGGGAGCGCGCCTGGCACTGGCTGCATCGCCTGGTCTACGTCTCGGCGGCGCTGGGTGCCACTCACCTGTGGATCCTGACCCGGGCGGACTATCGACTGCCGATGCTGGTGGTCGCCGTGCTCGCCGCCCTGGTGCTGTTCCGGCTGGTGGATGCGGCCCTGCAGCGTCGCTGATCGACGCCTCCTGAATGCCGAAGGGCCGCCCGCGGGCGGCCCTTCGGCGTGGTGGGAGGGGGCGTGCTCAGGTGATGGCGTAGCGTAGCGAGGCGGGAATCGCCTCGATGATCGCCTTGCGCACATTGAACACCGCGAGCAGGGCGAACAGCACCCCGGACCAGAAGACGCAGCCCAGGGCCACCTCCCAGGAGAGGCCGGCGCCCAGCACCAGGGTGTAGGTGAACAGCGCGTTCATGCCCATGCCCGGGGCCACCAGGATGGGGTTGCGGGCGTAGAGGCCCATGGCCAGGCTGCTCATGAAGCTGATCAGCACCGTGGCGGAGAGCGCCGCGGAGAAGGGAATGCCCGCCTCGGAGAGGATCGCCGGGTTGACCACGATGATGTACATCGAGGCCAGGAAGGTGGCGATGCCGGCGAGGATCTCGGTCCTGAGGCTGGAGCCGCGTCGGCTCACGCCGAAGAAGCGGTCGAGCCAGGGGGCGTCGGAGGTTGAGGCGGCGGTGGCCGCCTCGCCGGGCAGGGAGGAGGTCTCGGTTGTCATGTCGAACCCGTTGTTGTTGTGAGTGAAGTTTGTCAGTCAGTCGTCGCGGCGGTGCTGTAGGCGTCCGGCCGCCCAGGTCTCGGCCACGCTGCGGTCGTCGCCCATCATCATCAGCGCGAAGAGGGTCTCGGCCAGGCTCCGGCTGCGCACGGTGCGCCGCGCCAGCAGCGGCGTGGCGGCGGGGTCGAGGACCACCAGGTCGGCGTCCATGCCCGGCGCCAGGCGGCCGATGCGGTCATCCAGCGAGAGCGCCCGGGCGTTACCCAGGGTCAGGCCATAGAGGCCCTGCCAGGCGGTGAGAGGCTGGCCGCGCAGCTGGCCCACCTGGTAGGCGGCCTTGAGCGTGGCGAGCCCCGAGAGGTCGGTGCCGCCCCCCACGTCGCTGGCGTAGGTGACGTTGAGCCCCATCTCCCGGGCGGCCTGGCGGTCGAATAGGCCGCTCCCCAGGAAGAGGTTGGAGCTGGGGCAGAAGGCGAGGTTGGCGCCGCGCTCGGCGAGCCGGCCGCGCATCTCCTGGTCGAGGTGGATGCCGTGGGCAAAGGTGCTGCGCGGGCCCACCAGGCCGGACTGCTCGTAGACCTCGAGGTAGTCGCGGCTGCCGGGGAAGAGCTCGGCTACCCAGTCGAGCTCGCCGGTGTTCTCGGCGAGGTGGGTCTGCAGCCAGAGGCTCTCGTCGTTGCGCAGCAGCGCGCCGGTGGCGTCGAGTTGCGCGCGGGTGGAGGTGGGGGCGAAACGCGGGGTCAGGCTGTAGCCGAGGCGCCCCTTGCCGTGCCAGTCGCCGATCAGACGCTCGCTGTCGCGGATGCCGCCCACGACATCGTCGGTGAGCCCCGCAGGCGCATGGCGGTCCATCAGGACCTTGCCGGCCAGCATACAGAGGCCGCGGCGGTGGCTCGCCGCGAGAAAGGCGTCTACCGAGGCGGGGTGGCTCGAGCAGAAAACCTGGGCGGTGGTGGTGCCGACCCGCAGGAGCTCGTCGAGGAAGGCCTCGGAGAGGGCCGCCGCATGGTCCGGGTCGGCGAAGCGCAGCTCCTCGGGGAAGGTGTAGTCGTTCAGCCAGTCGAGCAGCTGGCGCCCGTAGGAGGCGATGATCTCCAGCTGCACGTAGTGGACATGGCTGTCGATAAAGCCGGGGGTGATCAGCTTGCCGCGGTGGTCGACTACCTCGATGCCCTGCGGCAGGTCGGGGGCCAGGGCGGCGTAGTCGTCCACGGCACGGAGTCGGCCGTTCTCGATCCACACCGCGCCATCGGGGTGGTGGCGCACGCTGCCCGGTGCCGGGGTATCGTCGTCGCCGGGGTCGGCATCGAAGCTCAGCAGTTCGGCGCGCAGCACGCGCGAGTCGTTGTTCGTCATCTTTTGGGCTCGTTTGTTACCGCCATCGGGCTCATCCGGCAACAGGCCTTCGAGGAGGCGCTGTGAATCCTTCCCTGGACGCTACATTTGCCATCCTTGGCAAATGACCTCCTCTTCGGCCTATTCCCGGCGCCCGATGGCCATCGTTGTCGCGGCTCGGTGGATCGTTCGGGGTCGCCGGCTAGAACAGGTCACGCAGCACGGCGGGGTCCAGGCCGCGCTGGTCGGGGCGATCGGTGCTGGCGGTCAGCGGCAGCAGCTCGGCGAGGGTGGCAAGCGCGATGGCGTAGGGGCTCTTGTCGCCGCCCGTCCCCCCTGTCGACATGCCGATCGGGCAGCGCACCCGGGCCAGCGACTCGGCGTCATGGCCGGCGTCTGACAGCCGCGAACGGAAGCTGGCCCACTTGCTTTTCGATCCGATCAGGCCCAGCGAGGCCGTGTCGTCTCGACGCAGCAGGGCGTCCATCAGGGCGCGGTCCCCGGCGTGGTCGTGGGTCATCACCAGGGCGTGGCTGCCGGCGGGCAGCCCGGCCACGGCGGCAGCTGGATCCGGGGTGCGCCGGCACTCCAGGCGCGGGATCTCGTCGGCCCAGGCCGGGAAGGCGTCATCGCGGCTGTCGTGCCACAGGATCTGCCAGCCCAGGGGCTCGGCCAGGCGCACTATCTCGCGGCCGACGTGGCCGGCGCCGAACAGCGCCAGGGTCACGGGGCTGCCCGGGAAGACCTCGAGCAGCACGTTGACGAAGCCGCCGCAGCACTGGCCGCTGCGCCCGCCGAGGCTGAAAGCCTCGAGGCTCATGCCGGGCTCGCCGGCGGCCAGGCGCTGCCGGGCCGCCTCGATGGTCTGCCACTCGAAGGTGCCGCCACCCAGTGTGTCGAAGACGGCATCCCCGGTGATCACCATCCGCGCCCCGGGCTCCCGCGGGGTGGAACCGGCGCTTGTCACCTGGGTGGCCAGGGCGTGGGGCACCCCCTCGCGCTGCAGCCGGTGCAGGGCGGCATGCCAGCTCTCGGCATGGGCGCTCATGGCGTCGACTCCCCGCGGCGGCGCAGCGCCTCGGCGGCCATCAAGACCCGCTCCGGGGTGGCCGGGGTGTCCAGCCGCGGCGACTCGCGGTAGTCGGTGAGGCTCGCCAGGGCGTCGCGCAGTGCCGACCATACCGAGATGGCCAGCATGAAGGGCGGCTCGCCCACCGCCTTGGAGCGGTAGAGGCTGGCCATGGAGTTGGGGTGGCCCTCCATCAGGTCGACGTTGAAGCGCGGCGGCAGGTCTCCGAAGGTGGGGATCTTGTAGGTGGCGGGGCCGTCGGAGAGCAGGTGCCCGCCCTCGTTCCAGCGAAGTTCCTCGCTGGTCAGCCAGCCCATGCCCTGGATGAAGCCGCCCTCCACCTGGCCGACGTCGATGGCCGGATTGAGGGAGTCGCCCACGTCGTGGAGGATGTCGACTCCCTCCACCCGGTACTCGCCGCTCAGGGTGTCCACGCGCACCTCGGCCACCGCGGCGCCGAAGGCGTAGTAGTAGAAGGGGCGCCCCTGGCCGGCCTGGCGGTCATAGTGGATCAGCGGCGTGGCGTAGAAGCCCTTCTCGGAGAGCGAGACTCGCCCGAAATAGGCCGTCTGCACCAGCTCGCCCCAGGGGATGCGCCGCTCGCTCTCACCCCAGCCCGCCACCAGGTGGCCATCCTCCAGGCGCATGCCTTCGCGGTCGAGGGCATGCCCTTGATAAAAGTGCTCGGCGGCGAAGTCGAACAGGCGTTCCTTGAGCCTCAGGCAGGCGTCCCGGGCGGCCATGCCGTTGAGGTCGGCGCCGCTGGAGGCCGCGGTGGGCGAGGTGTTGGGCACCTTGTCGGTGCGCGTGGCGGTGATGCGCACGGCGTCGAGGTCGAGGCCCAGCTCCCGGGCCACCACCTGGCAGATCTTGGTGTGCAGGCCCTGGCCCATCTCGGTGCCGCCGTGGTTGATCTGCACGCTGCCGTCGGTATAGACGTGGAGCAGGGCGCCCGCCTGGTTGAGGTGCTGGGCGGTGAAGGAGATGCCGAACTTCACCGGGGTGAGCGCCAGGCCGCGCTTGACCACCGGGCTCTGGGCGTTGAAGGCGGCGATCTCGCGGCGGCGTGTCCAGTAGTCGCTGCTCGCCTCCAGCCGCGCCACCAGCTCATGCAGCAGGCCGAGCTGCTCCACGCTCTGGCCATAGTGGGTAACGTCCCGACCCTGGCGATAGAGGTTGCGCTTGCGGATGGTCAGCGGGTCCTCGCCCACGCGCCGGGCGATGTCGTCCATGGCCGCCTCGATCACCATCATCCCCTGGGGGCCGCCGAAGCCGCGGAAGGCGGTGTTGGAGGCGAAATGGGTACGCGCCCGATGGCCGGTGACCCGCGCCTGGCCCAGGGAGTAGGCGTTGTCGGCGTGGAACATGGCGCGGTCGACGATGGCATCCGAGAGGTCCGGCGAGTAGCCGCAGTCACCGATCACGGTGATCTCGCCGCCCTGGATCACGCCCTGCGCGTCCACCCCCAGCCGGTAGCGGTTGTGGAAGGGGTGGCGCTTGCCGGTGACGCGCATGTCCTCGCCGCGGGGCAGGCGCAGCTTGGCCGCACGGCCGGTGCGTCGGCTGATCAGGGCGGCGATGCAGGCCCAGGGCGAGGCCTGGGTCTCCTTGCCGCCGAAGCCGCCGCCCATGCGGCGCACATCCACGGTGACCGCATGCAGGGGCACCCCCAGCACCTCGGCCACCAGCTTCTGGGTCTCGCTGGGGTGCTGGTTGGAGGTGTGCACCACCACGCCCTCGTCCTCGGTAGGGGTGACCAGGCAGGCCTGGCCCTCCAGATAGAAGTGCTCCTGGCCGCCGACGAACTGCTCGCCGGTCACCGTCAGGGCGGCGTCCTCCAGGCTGGCCGCCCAGTCGCCGCGCTCCTGGACATGGGTGGGGCGCACGAACTCGCCGCGCTCGGTAGCGGCCACCGGGTCGAGGCTCGCCGGGTGCTCGTCGACCTCCACGACACCGGCATCAAGGGCCGCCTTCACCGCTTCCCGGGCGGCGCGATGGCTCTCGGCGGCCACCGCGAAGAGCACCTGGCCGGCGTAGCTGATCTCCTCCTCCACGAAGAGCGGGTCGCCGGGGAAGACCGGCCCGATGTCGGTGTGGCCGGGCACGTCGGGAAAGCCTACGGCGTCCACCACGCCGGGCAGGGCGCGGACCCGGTCGAGGTCGAGGCGAGTCAGGCGGCCATGAGCCACCGGCGAGAGGGCGAGCGCCAGGTGCAGGCAGTCCGCCGGCACCTTGAGATCGTCGATATAGGCGGCCCGGCCGGTGACGTGCTTGATGGCGCTTTCGTGGGCACGGGCGCTGCCGGCGCCACCCTGGCCCAGGGTCTCTCGGGCGACCGGCCCCGAGCCCTGGATGCGCTCCTCGAGGTCGCGGCGCGCCGCGGCGGCGTCGCTATCGAGGTCGCCGGGACGAGTATCGGGCGCCTTGGCCCGCGCGGCTTCGGGCGCCTGGGTCGAAAGCCTAGTGAGCGTACGCATCGAGCATCACCTCCCGGGCGCTGGTGGATGTCGGGTCCTGATCGCTGGCGGTCACCACCAGGCGCAGGCGTTCGAGCAGGTTGGCGGCGGAGAGGCGGCGGTAGTCGGCGCTGCCGCGCACATCGCTCATGGGCTGGAATTCCTCAGCCAGGGCGGCGCGGGCCGCCGCGAAGGCTGCCTCGCTGGGGGCCTGCCCCTCCAGGGCCACCTCGGCGGCCGCGGCGCGCTTGGGGGTCGCCGCCATGCCGCCGAAGGCGAGGCGCACGTCGCGCAGCACGCCCTCCTCGAGGCGCCAGGCGAAGGCGCCGAGCACCGCGGATATGTCGTCCTCGCGGCGCTTGGAGAGCTTCCAGACCTTGAGGTGTCGTCCCGCCTCTGGCCTGGGCAGGAAGATGGCGCGGATCACCACGCCTTCGTACTCCTTGTCCTGGTTCAGTGCGGTCTTCTTGTAGTCGAGGAAGAAGTCGTCCAGGGGCAGCTCGCGTTCACCCTTCGGTCCGGCGAGCCATAGCCGCGCGCCCAGGGCGAGCAGCACCGGCGGGGTATCGCCGATGGGGGAAGCGTTGGCGATGTTGCCGCCCAGGGTGCCGCGGTTGCGCACCTGGGCCGAGCCCAGCCGGTGCAGCAGGTGAGCGAAGGCCGGGTAGTGCTCGGCGAGCAGCGGTTCCAGGCGCGCATAGGTCACCGCGCCGCCGATCCACCAGCCGGCGCGGCCATCCGCGAGTGTGGTTTCCTCGAGGGCAGCGAGCTCGGCCACCCGGGTGACGTCCACCACCCGCGGGAAGCGGGCAAGGCGCTGGGTCACCTCGAGCCACAGGTCGGTGCCGCCGGCGACGAGCGGCGCCTCGGGGTGGGCGCGGCGCTCGGCGACCAGTGCCTCCAGGGTCGTGGGCTGGACGAAGGCCGCCTCGGGCGCCGCCTCCTGCGGCGGGGCTGCGGCATCCACGGCGAGGTCGAGCCACTCGGCGCGCGCCTCGGGATAGTCGCCCATGGCCAGCGCCGCATCGCGGATCGGGCGGTAGCCGGTGCAGCGGCAGAGGTTGCCGCCCAGCGCCGCCTCCAGACGCTCCGGGGTCAGGGGCGCCGGACGCTCTCCATCTCCCCGTCGCTGGCTTTCATGCAGGGTGAAGAGCGACATCACGATGCCTGGGGTGCAGAAGCCGCACTGGCTGCCGTGGTGCTCGACCATGGCCGCCTGGGCGGGGTGCAGGGTCTCGCCCTGGGCCAGCCCCTCCACGGTGACCAGGGCACGGCCCTGTAGCTGTTGGGCCGGCGTGATGCAGGCGTTGGCGGCGTGGTAGCGGGTCTTGCCGTCGGCATCGGGCTCGCCGATGGCCACGGTGCAGGCGCCGCAGTCGCCGGAGGCGCAACCCTCCTTGGTGCCGGTCTGGCCCAGGGTGTCGCGCAGGAGCTCGAGCACGCTGGTGTCGGGCGAGGCCTCGCACTGGCGGGGCTGCCCGTTGAGCAGGAAGTCGATCATCGTGTTGTCTCTGTTCTTGATTGCGACTCGTTGTTGCGACCGTCGATCGCGTCAGGGATTCGTCTCGGGAAGTATCTTGACCATTCGGTCAGGAATGACCTCAGCATGGTCCAGATATGGGTGCTTTGCAAGGTCCCGGGGCATGCGGCAAACTCCCCGCAACCTTTCATATGGCCAGGAGGCGCTTGATGAGCCAGGGCGATGTCCCCGCGAACCCCAGGGGGGAGGGTGGCAACGGCGCTACCCGAGAGCGCAACGAGCGCGAGATCCTGGCCGCTGCCGAGCGGGTCTTCGCCGCCCACGGCTACCGAGGCGCCAGCCTGGCCACCATCGCCGAGCAGGCGGGGCTGCCCAAGTCCAATGTGCTCTACTACATGGGCAGCAAGCGGGGCCTCTACGTTCGCCTGCTGGAGCGGATGATGGCGCGCTGGAACGCCCTGCTCGACGACATCTCGGTGGACGACGACCCGGCCGAGGTGCTGGAGGCCTTCATCCGCAGCAAGATGCAGCTCTCCCGGCGCCACCCCGAAGGCTCGCGGCTGTTCGCCGCCGAGATCCTGGGTGGCGCCCCCTTCCTGCAGGAGTACCTGCGCGGCGACCTGCGCGACTGGGTCCAGGCGCGCGCGGCGATCTTCCGTCAGTGGGCCGAGCGCGGCCTGATGGATCCGGTGGATCCGGTATGGCTGATCTTCCTGATCTGGTCGGCCACCCAGCACTACGCCGACTTCGAGGCCCAGGTGCTCGGCATCACCGACCGCGAGTCGCTGAGCGACGCCGACGTGGAGTCGATCACCGCCTTTTTGACCCGGGTGATCCTCAAGGGGTGCGGCGTCAGGCCGCGCGCCTCGTCAACCGACTGAAGCGCCGTATGTCACTCCCCATCGAGTCCCGTCTGCCCGCGATCCAGGCGGCCCTGGCCGATCATCCCCGTGCGCTGCTGGTGGCCGAACCCGGCGCCGGCAAGACCACCCGGGTGCCGCTTTCGCTGCTCGAGGCGCCATGGGCCCGCGAGGGGAGGTTGCTGCTGCTGGAGCCGCGGCGGGTAGCGGCGCGCCTGGCCGCCGGCTTCATGGCCGAGAGCCTGGGCGAGCGGGTCGGGGAGACCGTCGGCTACCGCATGCGCGGCGAGAGTCGCGTCGGCCCGCACACCCGCCTGGAGGTGGTCACCCAGGGGGTGCTGACACGGATGCTCCAGGAGGATCCACTGCTCGAAGGCGTGGCCGGCATCCTCTTCGACGAGTTCCACGAGCGCAGCCTGGAGGCGGACCTGGGCCTCGCGCTGGCGCTTGATGCCCAGTCGGTGCGCGACGACCTGCGCCTGCTGGTGATGTCGGCGACCCTGGATGTCGAGGCCCTGCTCGGGGTGCTGGGGGAGGCGACCCCGGTGATTGACTGCCCCGGGCGCAGCTACCCCGTCGAGACTCGCCACCGCGCCCTCAATGCCCGCGACGACACCGCCCCCCAGCAGGCCCGGGCGCTGCTCGAGGCCATGACGGCGCAGGCAGGCGATGCCCTGGTGATCCTGCCCGGGGTGGCGGAGATTCACCGGCTGGCCCGGGAGCTCGCCGGCCGGGCGCCTGAGCTTGCCGTGATGGAACTGCACGGCAGGCTGCCGTTGGAAGCCCAGCGCCGCGCCCTGCGCCCGGATCCCGTGGGGCGCCGGCGAGTGGTTCTCGCCACCGCCATCGCCGAGTCCAGCGTCACCGTGGATGGCGTGCGCCTGGTGATGGACGCCGGTCAGGAGCGGGTGCCGGTGTTCCAGCCCAGGAGCGGCCTGACCCGGCTCGAGACCCGCCGCGTCAACCGCGCCAGCGCCGACCAGCGCCATGGCCGCGCCGGCCGCCAGGGGCCGGGCCTCTGCCTACGGCTGTGGGCCGAGGAGCAGCCGCTGGTTCCCCATGGCGAGCCGGAGATCCGCCAGGCCGATCTGGCGCCGCTCGCCTTCGAGCTGGCCCGTTGGGGCATCACCGACCCGAGCCAGTTGGCCTGGGTGACTCCGCCGCCCGAGGCGGCGCTGGCCGCCGGGCGCGAGCTGCTGCATCGCCTGGGCCTGCTTGACGACGCCTTCCATCTGACCGAACCGGGGCGCTCCGCCGCCCGCTGGCCGACCCACCCGCGCCTGGCGGCGATGCTGGAGCGCTCCCATGGGCTCGATGCGCTGCCGCTGGCCTGTGCCCTGGTGGCACTGCTGGAGGAGCGCGGTGGTGACGAGGAGCGCGACCTGGAATGGGCGCTGCAGTCGCGGTTGCGTGAGCCCCGCAGATATCGTCAGTGGTGGCGCGATGCCGAGCGCCTGGCCCGGACCGCCGGTGTGCCCCTCGAGGTGGCGAGCCTGGCTCCGCTGGGGGAGCTGCTGGCCGTCGCCTACCCGGAACGCATCGCCCAACGCCTGGACGCCCCGGGCCGCTTTCGCCTGGCTTCCGGGGGGCTGGCGACCCTGACGGAGGCGCACCCCCTGGCCCACGCCGATCTGCTGGTGGCCGCCGAGCTCTCCGGCGAGGCGAGCGGGGCGCGGATCTACCGGGCGGTGGGGCTTGGCGTCGAGCGCCTGGCGGCGCTCTATCCCGAGTGCACCGAGTGGCGCCCACGCCTGGAG